>JBBRWF010000029.1:0-16762 GCA_038249405.1 Anaerolineales bacterium | reverse complement strand
TCATCGACATCCTCGAGGACGACGGCAAGGTCGCGGCCAATGGCGGCCGGTTCGCCGGCCTCGACCGCTACGCGGCGCGCGCTGCGATGCTCCGGGAGCTCGAGGCGTCCGGCGACCTCGTGTAAAAAGTTCTTTTGACACTAAGTTAGACATGGTTTTCTCCTATTCAAAGAAAGGAAACGACTCACCAAAATATTCGAGCAAGAAAAATTGTAATTCGATCCAGAATATTAGTTTTCTCAAAAGATGCGCAGGACATATTCAAATGATCCTGGCATTCATCATCGCTCATCTTGCGAGTCAGGCGCGTCCGGGCCTGCTCAAGCAATTCATTGGAATCCAATGTAAAGATACGTACAGAATTATCAGAACCACCTGCCACAACATGCTGGTCCCTGTCGTTTACATCCACACTTTGCACGCGGTCAGTAAATCCGTAGAACGCGTAAACCAGGTGCGGGTCTTTTGGATCATCCACATCGCGCACATTGACTAAACCATCTGCGCCGCCCGTGATGATATATTTCTCATCTGACGAGAAAACCAGGTCATAGATCGTGCCGCGGTGCGCAGCCGTCCTGGAAACCGCGGCTGGAGGATTGGCGTGTAAATCCCACAGAATAAGTTGCCCGTCATCCCCGGCCGAGGCTAACAGGCTCCCCGATCCATTAAACTCCACGGTCTGGACATAATCTCCATGTTCGCCCAGGATCAGCGGAGTTTCAGTAGTCAGGTTCCATAAAACAACTTTTTTCTGCTCATAACCAACCGCAACCCATTTTTGATCCGGGCTGATGTCCACAGCCAGCGCCGGGCCAAAAGCACCCTTTAATGTATGCAGGATCTTGCCAGTCTGTGTATCCCAAACGTAAACAAAACCAGCGTTGTCCCCGCTCGCCGCAAAAGTGCCGTCCTTCGAAAGGGCAACATCCCAGATTTCTTTCTCATGCGCGCTAAACACCAATTTCTGCGCGCCGCTCGCCACATCCCAAACAATCACCTTACCATCCCGGCTCACCGAAATAAGCCATTTTCCATCCGGCCCCCACGCCAGACCCTCTATCACCCGCCGGTGCCCGCTAAGGTCGTTCAACAAAACACCCTTGCGCGCATCCCAAATCTTAATATCCGGACTGCGCCCAGAAGATGCCAGCAGGCTCCCGTCCGCGCTGTAAGCCACTGTATTAACCCGATCTTTATTATCCAGCGTAAGTATTTCGCGGCTGCCCGTAAAATAAATATTCCAAATGCGCACCGTCATATCCTGGCTGACAGAAACAATGCTGCGGTCATCCGGGCTCACACTCACATCAAAAATCTGGTCAATGTGCCCGCTAAATGTGTTCTGTAAACGCCCGTATGTTGTATCCCAGATTCGAATAGTCCGGTCCGCACTGCTCGAGACCAGGTTTTTCCCATCGTGTGTATATGCAACGCCATAAACCCAATCCGAGTGACCGGTAATATTCATCACCCAATCTTCAGCCTCAATATCCCAGACCTTGATCATACGATCAACACTCGAGCTTGCCAGGCGCTTGCCATCCGGGCTAAAAACCAGGCTCAATACGGCACCGGTGTGCGCGTTTGCACCGCCCAACTTAAAAGCAAACTGCCGCGCAGTAACATCCCATACCCGAATGGATAAATCATCACCAGCTGAAGCCAGCAGCTTGCCATCCGGGCTGAAAATCACGCTATTAACAACCCCGCTGTGACCTTTCCCACAATCTGCAAGCTTGCAATTTTCCGCGCCAAAAGTAAAGACGGCTCGCCCGGTTTCCACATCCCAAAGTTTCACGGTGAAATCTTCAGAACCGCTTGCCAGCAAGCTCCCATCCGGGCTAAAAGCCAATCCCCACACTGCCAGTTTGTGCGCGGCAATGCTTCTAATCACCTGCCGCGATGCCGTGTCATACAACACAACATTCCCATCCTGTGTGCCCGCCGCCAGAAATTTCCCATCCGAGCTGTACGTCACATTAGTAACCCCGTAAGATTCAATCGGGGTGGGCACCACCACAATACTCTGCACTTCCTTGCCCAACGCTGCATCCCAAATTTTTATCAGCCCGTCTTTTCCACCCGATGCGATAAAACGCCCGTCCGGGCTAAAATCCACCGCATAAATTCGGCCCAGGTGTCCACGCAAAACCTTTTCAACCCGAACCACTGGCAAAGCGCGGTGCAAGGCTTCAATATTTTCACGACTGATATCGCCAGTCACCTTTTGGCTGGAAAGTGCCAGCATCACACTTAATTCAGGATCACCCTCCAGGTTAACCAAAGATGCCGCCGCCAACTCGCGCGCCACAGCGCGATGTTCAGCATCGCGCGCCTGAAAATACAACCCAATCGCTAATATGGCTGCTATCAATGCCGCCAATCCCAACCAGCGAACGATCATATTCATTTGGTGCTCGCGCAGCATGGCGCGGTGCGCGTTCAAAGATGCCTTGTAAAAATCGACTTCCACCGCGGTCATTTCAGACTTGTTACTTTCGGCCCATTCCTGCATCCGCAAAAAATCCGGCCCTGTCACCAACATGCCTTCCTGTCGATTTTCTTCATTCCACACATCGGCCTGTCGCTGCAAAGCGCTCAGATTTTTTTCAAACCACTTTGCATTATCCTTGATGATCGGCGTGATCAGGCGGTCATGCGCCAGCTCAAACCAAGTCGAACCGCCGCGTTTTTCAGAACGCACCAGGTACGATTTTTCCAATTCAGCGATAACTGTATTTTCCAGGCCATCGCTTCTGGTGGGTGCAAACAATACCTGCCCGCGGATACCCTGCCGCGTAATCAGTTTGCGATCAAACCAGGCGCGTATAAACCTTTCCTTCACGCCAACCTTGGCCGCCACGATATCCACCTGCAAGGAATAATAATCCGCCAACGCACTGTCAACATCGCCAAATTGTTGCAGATCATCCAGCCCAATTTCATTATCTGAACGATCAAGCGAAGCCCACAAACGGCGGCAAATAACCTGTAGCTGCACAGGTTCCACATACAAACCCGCCTCCAGCAGCGTAGTCCCATCCGCTTGTTGAACCTGCATCATGCGCAGATCATCAGTCATCCTTCGCGCCGCTTCATCCGTAAAAACTACATCCTGTTCTTCCGCCGGTTTTTTAATCGCCAAAAGAGCCGCTTCTGCTTGCAGCAGGCGTAACCGGTAACGCGTGGCAAAACCTGTTGGCACAGGTTTAATATAAGAATCCATGCGCGCCAGGTAGTCTTCGCGCATGGAAAATAAAAGCCATATACTGCGGTCTCGCAGAGTCTCGCCAAACTGATTGAAAAAATCTTGTTTCTGTTCACGTTCAGTTGGAGCAACCGTGATAAGTTCCTCACCCTGATCCACCACCAACAAAATAGCGCTTGCCGCATCATAACCAGCCTCAAGCTGGCTGGCGCGTTCGCGAAAACGCACAATATACTCCTTCAAACGCAAAGAAGCCAATTCAGAAGTCGAAAAACGTTTCTCCGGCTCCACAGCCTCTTCCGCACAAACCATCAGGCTGAAAACATATCGATTAACTGCCGGTGCCAATGCCGGCGCCACCGCAGGCTCATGGCTAAGTCGGATAACCGGCAAAACCCTAAACCCGTTTTCTGCCATTTTCGGCATAATTACAGCATTCAACAACGAACTTTTACCCGCCCCTGATGGCGAATATAGCATCACAATCCGCTCGGCGATCAACAAATCCAGCAATTCCGAGGTTTCTCGTTCACGCCCATACAAAATTTCCCCATTTTTATAGGGGCGTGTCCCCACATAAGGATTGGGTCGGGCCACAACCGTTTCAGGCAAGCTCATATTTTTCTTCCTAGCCTGTCGCCCACTGACGTGCCAATTCCGCCAGGAACTCCTGGGCGTTTCCCCAGTACAGATTAATTTCAGTCTGTCCAAAATATTTTTGCATATAATCTTTTGCGCGTCTCGGATTCTGGTTGCGCGCATCGTCCATTTCAAGCTGAACACCCACGTGAGAATAACGTCCCCGCCGCGCAGCTCCCTGTTGCACCATTACCGTCCGGAAAAGCGCCCGGAACGCCCAGTCATCCAGCCGAAAACCCAGGATCAGCAGCGCAGAATCGGTGAATGCTCGTAAAATCGCCGGAGGAATAATCGGCGGGGTGCGCTTTTTATTGGCTGTAAACCCAATCAAAAACTCAAAATAATCGTCCTCGGTCAGCACCATCGAATCGGGTACGCTCAGATGACCAAAAAGATGGTAAACCAATGGCCGCTCTTTACTTGGCAGATAGCCCGGCTCACTGTCATAAATTGAGTCCGCATAGAAACGGTCGCTCCACGGACAAATCACCACTTCCGGTGCTTTGCCCACTTCTTTCAGCGCATCCGCCATAAAGTTATCGTAATTCGTCGTAATGTAAATCCGCAACGGTATGCTCGCCAAAACTTTGTGCGCCTCGCTCGGGTTATTAGCCCGCGCCTTGGCTCCCCCGGCAGTCAGAAGGTCAAGCAGCTTGACATTCGGAGCCTTGAGTGCATCGGGTAAATCCGCCGCAAACCGCTGCTGAAGCGATGTGCGAAACAGTGCGTTCAAGCGCATAAACAGCGTGTTTAAATCCTGATTGACCGAAATATATTGGGTCACATCCGGCATAGAATCGCTTAAAAAAGTTGAAAGGGGAAAACTGAATTGACTCGAGAGTGCCAACGCCATTTGCTGCCAGGAACCCATCAGCGGCTCATACAGACCCGGCCCAAGAATGGGCGTGCATTGTTCCCCCTGTATCGATGAAACAATCGTGGGCCATTTATCAAAATCCTCGCCGCCATCCCCCACACCCGGCACATACCATATCTTGCCGCTTCTCAAACGCATAAACAATACCGGTATCCAAAAATCCTGCGCAGTTCTTACTGTCCCGCGCGCCACTGCCAGCGCCCGGTCAATTTGGCCGTCCTTAATCAGTTCAACAAAAAATACCGGCATAAATTTCTTAACGCTCTCCATGCTGATATTTCCTTGCATAGCAATCACAGCCGGAACACCCGCCTGGGCCAGGCGCGGCCCAAAAGCCTGCAGCACTGCTCCGCTGCCTTTGCCAGCGCTCTGACAGGATGCCAGCACAATCAAACGCGGCTGTTGTTGTAATTCCTTAATCCGCGCCACAAGTTCTTCCGCACTGGTGATGACCGCCTTCCCATCCTCACCTTGTAACCAGATGCGCGGCTCACCACCCGTTGCCGCCGTTCCATGCGCCACCAGGTAAAGAATATCCACTCCGCCGCGCAATTTATCCATCAATGCATTGATAGTGCAGGCTTCTGCACTACCCACCTCCGCCACCGGAATGCCCCCCAGCGCTTCTTTCGCGCGCGCCATTTCGTCTACCACATCCACAGCCGCCAGCTTGTAATTTCCCAGGTCCACAGGGTTCGCTATCGCCACCAGCGCTTTCAAGTCACCCCGTGCTCGCAGCTGAATGGAGCGCCAATCTGTGCTGGCCAGATACCGTGAAAATAATATATTCTCATTCGTAAACAACTGCGACGTGTTATCTGCCGGGTCAAGCAGAGTCTCCCAGTAAAGCGCGTTCAACTCAGCCGCGCTTGGCCCAATCTGCAGCCGCACATGCAAAGGCACTTTGGCAGTATCCGCACTGTTACGCGCTAATAATAAGCTGGTGCGCAGCAACTCAACTGAAAACAGGCTTGTAGATAGCGCACGCCCATATTCAACCGGATCAATGATCAAAGACTCCAAAGCCGCCAGATCAAATCCAATTATGATCGGCACGTCCGCGCCCACGCGCGTATCAGCATCACTGTTTGGTTGAGTAAAGCGCATTTCAACGCAGTACTTGCCACCATCAGCTTTATCCAGGTTAATTTCCAGGTCAGCAAAATCGGTCAAAATGCACTTCCTCTTGCAGGTGCAATTTCCGCCAACAAAAAAACGTATTCACTTATGGGCAATTCAAGACGATGAAAATAATCTTAAATTTTGCCGCGCAGCAATTGAAAATCGTATGTTTGCCCCGCCTGTGGAGTTTTTGCGCCTGCTTATGGCGCAAAACTCCACATAAAAATCGTTTGTCTCCCACTTCCGTTTTTTCGGAAGGGGGCCGGGGGATGGTAATAACGGGTAAAGTTACACATCGTGAGTAAATTCAAAATAACTGTCAGGAAATCGCATACAACCTGAATTAACAATCTTTGGGACTTGCTCCCGGAGCCAGGTCTTCCGGGCGCTCCTTAAGCAGCCAGGCCGCCACATAACCCTTGTTACCCTTTACATCTTTCACGCGCAGCCATTTACGGCTCTTCCCCACCTTCCGCGAAGCCGTATCCTGCTTGCCCATTGGCAGCAGCTCAGCGCCCTTTGCCAGCCGCAGGATCAGCGTATTTTTGGAAATGAACGGTTTGCTGCGCAGTGCAACCGCATCTTCAGTCGTGCGCAAAATAAGCGTGGAAATTTCGCCAATCGCGAAGCTCGGGCCAGCCGTTGCGCGCTTCGCCTCTGGTCCAAAAGCACCCAGGCTCACCACAGCAACATACCAGGCCGCCACAACACCCTGCTTGCCTTCCACATCCGCTACCTTGATCCACTCGAAGTTAACCCCCACCTTGCGCTTGACATCCGCCGCAGGTTCCAGGCATTTTAACTCCGTGCCGATTGGATAAACCTTCAAGATCGAAGCATCCGTATTATCCGGTTTCGAACGCAGCTTCAGACCGTCCACGTTGGTCTTGATCACCGGGGCATCTTTTGGAACTGGCACGGGCGCAATAGGTACACCCGGCACAGGCGCGGCAGATGTCTTCGACTTCGCCACCAGCCAGGCCGCCACATACCCCTGAGTACCTTCCGGTGCCTTAACCGGCAGCCATATATTTTGCTGCCCCACTTTGACAGAAGCAGTCGCATCCGCCTCCAGCACTTTGAATTCAGTATTCGCCGGGTAACGTTTCAACAGCGTGTAATCTGCGATCACAGTTTGAGCGCGCACCGCTAGATCATCCGCGCTGGCAAAAACGCTGAAAGTCGCGTAAACACCCTTGTCAAGCTGAGGTGGAGTCGCAGGCGTTACCTGTACTGAACCGCGTGTGAAAAACACCCCCGTAATGATCTTTGCCGGGTCCTTGGAACCCGCCACCTGCGCATATTTGGAGGTTGATAACTTGATCTGTCCATTCGTAACCGGGAACGGGTACGGGTCATATACCAGGTAATCGCTGCCATCCTTGCCGTAAACCACCATGTAATGTGTCTGCACTCCAGATTGCGGCGACCAATCCACTTCAATGATCGCCGGCCTGCCCTGCGCAATATTGGCATCAATTTCAGCTAACGGCGCGGCTGCCCCGGAACAGGCCCGGTAATCCAGGCTCATGCCCGGCACAATATTGCCAATCATCCAACCCACAATAAAAGCCGTCCCCGCCTGAAAACCACCAATGGCTTTCATCTTGTCATTCAGCAGCCCCGGGCTCAGGTCTGTCGCTCCGTAATGCGTGGCGCACATCGTCATACTGGTCAGCAAACAACCGAATCCACCTATAGTGGAACTTTTATCAAAACCGAGAAGATTACTTTTCCATTGCGGATCAGTCTGGGAAAACTGCTTAATGGTCATCGAAAATCTCCGAAATTGCAGGTTGTTTATCCTGCTTGAACCTTGCCAAACAGGTTGTTAATCATATTAAAATAATTATACATGAAAACATACAAGACCATAATAGTCTAAATTACAACTTTAATCCAGCGTCTAAATTCACAGCCGCACCAGCCTTTTTTTGTCAATAAAGAATCGGGTATACTCTTAATATGTCTGAAAACATCGGAATTTTTGGCGGAACCTTTGACCCCCCTCACCTGGGACATTTAATCCTGGCCGCTGAAGCGCTCAACCAGCTTCAACTCACCCGCGTCTTATGGGTCATCAGCCCCCAGCCTCCCCATAAAACCGAACAAACCATCACAGCCATGGAACACCGTCTGGAGATGCTCAAACAAACCATCCTTAATTCCCCCGGCTTTGAGCTTTCAATGATTGAATTCAGCCGCCCCGCCCCCCATTACACAGTCGATACCCTCGACCTGCTGCAATCAAAATATCCGGCCGCCCGGCTTATCCTGCTCCTCGGGGGCGATTCCCTGCATGACCTGCCCACCTGGAACCGCTCGAATGAATTGCTCTATGCCGTGCATTCCTTTGGCGTCATGCGCCGTCCAGGCGATAGTATCGATATGCCGCTCTTGGAAAGCCGCCTGCCCGGCATTACCGCCAGGCTGCGCTTTTTTGAAACCCCCCAACTCGAAATCTCATCTTCAGTCATTCGACAGAGAATTCAAACCAAAGGCCATTTCCGCTATTACCTGCCCACCGGCGTTTATGACTATATTCAGAAAAACGCCCTCTACCGCGCAAAATAACCCGTCCTCACATCCCAAAAATTTCATTCATCCAAATGAAAAGTGTGATATGCATTCTGGCACGGATTTCCCCAGGCAATATGCATCTCGCGCGCCGTCAGGTCAATCACCATCGCATTGATCGTCTTTTCTCGATCCAGCTCCTTGCCGTCAATCGCATGGTTGCAAATCGAATTGGGGAAATCAACATGATCTTTCTGAATATTCTGCAGCGTCTTGATCGTATGCTTGTCTGTCTTGCGCAGCAACCGTAGCGCGCGGTGATACTGCACGCGCGAAGGGATTAACTGTTCAGGTTCATACTCAATTTCCTGCATATGCGGTGACAGGAAATGGTTCGCGTGCACCATATAACCATCCTGTGCATACAGCACATCAAAACGCCGCGCAGAAACCTCCACCGAATAAATTTCCCCGCTGTCATGTGCAATCAAATGGTTATAACCCGCTGCCCGGTGCGAAACCACCGCCCGCTTAATCGCATCTGATGGCGATTTGGCCGCCAGTACCGCCCGCGAAACCACCAGGCGCGGTATTCCAATCCGCGAATCGTCCGGGTGTACCGAATCAATTAACTGTGCAATCCCGTATGAATTAAATCCCACATTAGGCAGCAGCCCACCGTAAGTCATCGCCAGAAAAGGCGGCTCATCATCCGGTTTCGCATGCACAATATATACATCTTCCTCATCTTCAGGGATCCAATCCTCGTTATGAGCCGCCAGAATGTGTCCATCCGCGGTGTGAGCATCATTCACCGCCATGCTGGTACAGCTGATCAAATGCAGCGCATCCATCGTCACCGCTTCCATGGCATTTAATACCGATATTTCCTCAAATGGTACATTGGCGCCCTCCGCAATCCCCAACATCTCATCCACGTACTGCGGGTAACGCTCCTGTGCAAATGGCAAATACTTGCGAGCCTGTATCTGAGCCCCATCCCACGTTAATTCAAGCTCTTCATACGCATCCGCCAGAAGTTTGCGCGCATTAGCCACGCTGCGGCGCACATTTTCACGCCGCTCCTCACCAATCTGCCGCCCCATCTCACGATGAGAGCCGTAAATCCGCACAAGCGGCAAAGGGTTGGCATGGATAGGGGTATCGTACGGATTGCTGTTCATAATTGCCTCCATAAATCCCGGCTTCTTCCACCCGGGGTAAAGAATTATAACATCCCTGTTTTTTGTCTGTTTTTTCAATAGTCAATATCTATTTTCCCACAACAAAAAGCTCCCGCTCGCAAAACGAGCGGGAGCCAGAACGGGGGGACAGGGACCCGAACTTAACCAATAACCTCAGCCGTCACAGGCTGCGGAACGGCAGGTATTGCCATCAACCCCGGCAGCTGCGTTCCAAAGCGCGTCATCAAAACCGCACCCAGCCCGGCGAAACCCAGCAAACCTGGGATCAAGCCGCCCACACACGGGATGACCGCTCCAATACTCTGCGCCACCAGGTTCAAAATAAACACACCCAAACTGGCAGCCAGCGGCAAAGGCCACTCACGCTTAAACATCTGCGCAATGCGCACGCCCACTTCCATTCCAAGCGCCAACCAACCCAACACACACGCCGCCGCAAAAGCAACCGACACAATGATGATCAGCGGTACAGTTAAGAACAGCGTAACGATGAACACGCTGAACAGCGCCAGTGCCATGATCGCCACAATGAACAGGATCAGCGTTAGCAAGCCCATTCCAAAGGCAATCAAAGGCTGCGCCACCACACCATCCGCCACACGCCGCAATTGAACCGGCATAAACATCGCAATCAGCAGCGCCAGCAAAGCCAGCATCACCGATTGCCCTAAAATCCCCATCGCATTCCAAAAAGGGCTTGTTATTTCAACAACAGAAGGAGTGACAGGAACCCCGGGTGTCGCCGGAGCCAAAGGCCCAACCGACTGGGTCGGGTTGTTAATCACATCGCCGTCCACCTTCGCGCCAGTATCGCGTGAAACTGGCGCGCCAAAGGTGATCAGGCTCCCGCGTATATGCGCGCTCGACCCAAGTTTTACCGCGCCGCCCATCACAACCACATCCTTATTGATGTTGCCATCTAGCGTAAAGCTGCCGCCAAATAGCACAACAGCACCATTAACCGAAGCATCTTTTTCGATGGATACCGTGCCCCCAAACACAACCACATCTTCGTTCAGGCTTTCACCACTCTTAAGTGTGAAATTACTGCCAAAGATCGGCCCCACAGCCAGGCCCTTGGCCTCAGCAACCTGCAGCGGTGCCAACAGAAGTGCTGCAAGCATCACCAAAACAAATAATCTTCCTGTGATTTTCATAATATTCTCCTCGATTTACTTGGTAAATCACCTACGCCGCAGACTTCAAAAACTTTCCGATCCTTTGGAATGAAAACATCCAAAGGAAACCCGTACCGCCCAGCAAGAGCATTGCAATCGCCCAGACGTAAGGTGGAACCAAGGAGCCCATAACGTTGAGAAGGGTAGTACCCAGCGCACCCAGCGCGCGCACAGTTAAAGCCAGGTAAACCAGGTTACTGATCCACAAACTGGCCAACTGCCCTGGGGGCAGCCTTAAATAAGGCATATAGGGCAAAAGCACCCACAATAAGGCGCTCATGCCTACACCCGCCAACAAGGAAAAACCGATCAGGCTTCGCCGCCATTGAGCTTTACGTTGCGCTGCCAGCCGCGACTGAAACCGCAATGTAAAACCCGCTGCCGGGGCCGTAACAGGTGTGGAACGCAATATCAGGTTGCCCCGTTCCAGCGCAGCACACTCAGGGCAGTTACGCAGGTGAACCCGCATGTCTCGAGTCTGTTCCGGCGTCAATCGCTCATCATTGAGCAACCATTCTTCATAAGGCTGGTGAACCATAAGGTGTCCTTTCTACGCGACCATCAGGAGTATTGGCAAGCAACAGGCGGGCAACGGATTTGCGCGCGCGGTGCAGGCGGCTTTTCACCGCACTCACAGTCAGTTTCAGGCTCTCGGCAATTTCCATCTCCGAGAAATCGTACCAATAACGCAAGATCACAGCCGCCCGGTCAGTAGCATCCAACCCTTTAAGTGCAGCTTGAATTTGCTCTTGCTCCTCCCGTCGAACAGCTTCGTGCTCTGGGTTGAGCGCGCCCGTATCGGGTAATTCCATCGAGGCATCATCTTCCTCCCGTTCTGCGTCCAGAGAAAATATCGTAAAACGTCTCTTGCGCAAACGGTCGATACAATAATGCGCCGCAATGGAAAGCAGCCAGGTAGGAAAGGGTCGCTGACGATCATAGCGTGTCAGGTTCTGGTACGCGCGCAGAAAACTCTCCTGTGCAGCATCTTCGGCAGCCTCAGGTTCGCCCAGCATCCGGTAGCACAAATTAAAGACCGGGGTCTGGTAATGCTCCACCAGCCAGGCAAAGGCTTCATCGTTCCCTTGTTGGGCCTGGATAATCCAGGCCATCTCTTCGTTCACGGTTACTCCTGTCGGTCGTTCTGCTAAAATATACGCAGACAATCATAAAAAGTTGCACCACAGTATTCTACCTCTCCGCCCAATACAGACCGTTCTGATTTTCCAAACAAAGATTGTCGTTCACATCATTCCAGAGTATAGTGACAAAAAATACTATCTTCATGTTATCGTATAAAATGGAACCCTATACAATCATACAAAAAACCCGAAGGCATTCCTGCATTTATCATCATCTCGATTGGGCAAATCATCTCAATACTGGCCTCCGGCATGAGCCAATTTGCCCTGACCATCTGGATGTATCAGCAAACCAAAAGCCCGATGGCCATGTCCTTGATGACTGTATTTTACATCACCCCCTTCCTGCTGCTTTCACCGTTTGCAGGAGTCATGGTCGACCGCTACAACCGCAAACTGATGATGATGATCAGCGACCTCATCGCCGTCCTGGCCACCGCCGCCATTTTCATTCTGGCCGCCACCCACCACCTGGAATACTGGCACCTCTATATCACAGCCATCTTCTATGGCATCGGCAACACCTTCCAGTGGCCTGCATATTCAGCCGTGATCAGCACCCTCGTTCCCAAAGAACAGCTCGCACGCATCAACGGCCTGATGACCATGATGGAGGCCGGACCGGGCGTTGTCGCGCCGCTCCTGGCAGGCGCGCTGCTGCCGCTCATCGGTCTCGCCAACATCCTGGCTTTTGATGTGCTCACCTTCTTTCTGGCAATTGCCGCGCTCGCCATTGTCACTATCCCCAATCCCCGCAAAACACAAGAAGGGCAGCAAAAAGGCGGAAATATCTCGACCGAAGCCGCTTATGGTTTCACCTATATTTTTGCTCGCCCCGGGCTCTTGGGCCTTCAGATTATTTTCTTCATCGGGAACCTGTTCGCCGGCATCTCCTTTGCCATCATGGCCCCTATGATCCTCGCGCGCAGCAACAGCGTTGTTTTCGGGTCTGTCCAGTCTGCTGGCGCCATCGGCATTGTCCTGGGTGGCTTATTAATGGGCATCTGGGGAGGCTTTAAAAAGCGCGTCAATGGCGTGCTGTTAGGCTGGATGGCCGCCAGTTTCTTTGGCATGTTTCTTTTCGGCCTGGGACAAACCGCGCTTTGGTGGATCGTTGCCATGGCATTAAGCGGCCTGCTTTCCCCTGTCATCGACGGTTCCAATCAAGCCATCTGGCAAACAAAAGTCCCCCCAGATCTGCAGGGTAGAGTCTTCTCATCCAGGCGGCTGATCTCGTGGTTCGCACAGCCAATCGCTCCAGTCATCGGCGGCGCATTGGCCGAGTATGTTTTTGAACCCGCCATCCAAACCCATCAGCCCTCGCCAACAGCTTTGGCTGGCTGGTAGGCAGCGGCCCGGGCGCTGGTATGAGTCTCTTGATGATTTTCTGTGGCATCGCGGGCATTTGTACCGGTCTAAGCGGCTATTTCGTTCCAGCCATCCGCAGTGTGGAGACAAAACTACCCGATCACGACCAGCTCGCCCCTGCAGAGATCGCTCAAACCTGATATATACACACATATTTTTGTTCATACAAATTCGTTTGTTCATTTTTCCTGTATAATCCCTCCTCGATGCGTAAAATCCTGCTAATAATATTTTTCTTTGCCGCAGTAGCCATCGCCATTCTTAGCCTGGGGGAATTGGAACGTACCTGGCGCACACTCCGTCAAGCCAATTTCGGCTTTGTTATGCTAGCAATATTATTCCTGCTAACCTGGACATTAAATGATGCCGCCGGCTATCGCTCCCTCTTTCACGTCATGGATTTGCAGGAAAAATTCAGGCATCTCATTTTGCTTTCATCAGCCACCAGTTTCATTAACGTGGTTGCCCCCAGCGCCGGCTTCGGCGGCATTGCCGTCTTTGTAGACGATGCCGGGAAACGCGGACATCCGCGCGGATTGGCCGCCGCGATTGGCGCACTTTACCTTTTTCTCGATTACGCCGCATTTATGGTCGTGCTCGCCATGGGCTGGGTCATTTATATCCGGCGCAATGACCTGAAACCAGGTGAAATTACTGCTTCTCTCATCATGCTGGCTATTGTTGTAGGGCTCGGAATTCTAATTTACATTGGCTCGCGCTCACGCGAGCAGCTCGGCCGGGTTCTCGCCTGGCTGGCGCACCGCTTCAACCTGGTATTGTGGCCCATCCTGCATAAAGAATATTTTCACGAAATTGCCGCCCACGAATTCGGCGTCGAAGTTGCTGAAGGCCTCGCCATTTTGCACACCAAACGCCATGGGATTGTTGTCCCCTTCTTATTTGCGCTCAATGGCAAATTGCTGCAAACTCTCATACTCGGAATAACATTCCTCGCATTCAAGGTGCCATTTACGCCAGGCACAATCATTGCCGGTTTCGCTTCAGCCTACCTCTTCCTGATCGTTTCCCCCACACCCTATGGCATCGGTTTTGTCGAAACCTTACTGCCTCTCGCGCTCACCTCCCTGGGTATCAACTGGGAAGACTCTGTCATCATCACCCTTACCTATCGCGGCATCACATTTTGGATACCCCTGATCCTGGGCGGCATTTCCTTCCGAGTGCTCCAGCAGGAATAATATCTTGTCTTATCTTGTTTTCAGTACTACCGCCGCGCCATACCCCACCACGCGTTGATAATCGCCCGTCACATCCCCCGAGGTCGCATGCTTTAGCACGCGCACCCTGTCCGCCCCCAGGCTTTTGGCCGCCCATAAAACAGCCGCAATCGCGCCCAATCCGCACGCCTCGCCCAGTCCCCCCGCCTCCACATCAAACAGACCATCCGGTGAAAAGCCCTCCACCTGCGCCAGCATCGCCGCATCCAATTTTTCTGCCGTTGCCTGGTTGTAAAAATGGGATAGGTCAGAAGACGCCACCATCAGTGCCTTTTTCCCTGCAATCGTCTCGGCCAACGCCTCCCCCAACTGCCGCACCGCATCCCGCCCTTGTTGGCGCAGCATCACCGGCAGCAGGCTGAACCTGCCTGGAATGGCGCGCTGCAAAAAAGGAAGTTCAATTTCAAGCTAATGTTCGGGGTCATTAGCCACCGGCGACAACCCGTAGCGCAACCGCTCTTTCAGCTTCACATCCAGGCTATCTACCAACAAACCGTTGACCAGTATTTCCCCTAGCGGTGTCTCGTAAGCACTATGCGCTGTGGTCAGCAAAGGAAACGGATACAGGTGGTGCATCGGTGATAAAACCGCCACCACATCCGGTGAGCTGTCTTTTATTGCCGCGAAAGCATAACCAGCCACCCCACCGGAATAATGATGCCCGGCATGCGGGGCAATAATCGCAATCACCTCCCCCTCAAGCTCAGGCAGCCTCGCCTCAGAAATATACCGGTCTACCGAGAAAGCCAGAGCCTCCGCCCCGCCTTCATACCACGTACCCGCTATCGCAGATGAACGTACTTCACTCAGCACTGGCATAAAACCTCCAGATTACCCAAACAGTATTACTTCATGGTTGCTTCAAAATTGCAAAAACCATCCTCCAACTTGGCCATCCAGCGATTAAAAATCGGATCGATTTGCCAAGCAAATCGTAGCATGCCCCACCTGTGGTATTTCGCCGGGCTTTGGCGGCCTGCCTTTGGCGCAAAACACCACTTAAAAACCGTTTGTCTCCCCCTTCCGATTTTGGAAGGGGGCCGGGAGGATGGTTAATAACGGTCAAAGCAACGTACAATGAGCAAATTCAATACTCAAATCATTAATGCCGCGTCAATATATGCGCTGTTGACTTAAATGCCAGCTCAGGCAGGTTGGTACGCTCAAACCAACCTGCCGCAAGCGCATCATCCGCCGCACAAAGATCACCGCTCAAAACTTTCCCAAAATAAAAGATCACAAAGTCAGAACCACGCGCATGCTCGCGCCCTGAAACAATCTCAATCAAACCGGTAATTTCCACCGTTAAACCAGATTCCTCCAGGCATTCGCGCGCCGCCGCCGCCGCAGGATCCTCCCCGGCATTCACAAATCCCGCTGGCAGCGTCCACAGCCCCCTGAAAGGGTCATTCGCACGCTGAACAAGCAAAATACCCCCATCCTCCCGCTCCACCAGCACAGCCGCGGCCACCTTCGGGTCAGAAAAGTGCATCCACCCGCAAGCCGGGCAAACCGGGCGCTCCTGTCCATAATGATACTCAAACTGGACAGGCGTCGCACACCGCGGACAAAATTTAACAGTTTCAGGGCGCATTCATCACCACAAGTTATATTTTTTTAAGGTGACAGTCACCTGGTTTTCTGCGCTATAACTCCGAAAACATCGGGTGGCTGTCACCTTTGCACTCGTGCCGCGCAGCCAACCCATAAACCAGCCTCTTATGGCGCTGCCAGTGCAAAGTTACCCATCTGGCAGATCGATATTCACAAACGGTGCACATCCAGCATACGCTCATAAAAACCCACCGGGTTGCACGTAGTCGCCGCATCCTTCCACTCAGAACCCGACCACCACAACAGGATCAGGCCGCTCTCATCTACACCTGCCAGCGCATTCGGGTCATAATCCAGGCTCACTGTAAAAGGCAGTTGCGGTTGCATACTTGGCTCCACAGCCATCAGGCTGAACGAAGTAAACGTCGGCACATCAATGCCCGCCGTAGGCACAACCAGACCCGCAGAATAGGTGACCGCCATTTCAGATTTAAAAACATCCGCCGGAAAATCAACTGCCGTCACCATTCCAGCAGCATCCATAACCGAAAAATCATAGCCCAACCCGGGTGCCAGCCGAAAAGTCTGGTTTTGCGGTCCAACCACACCGCTCTTGTCACCGCCGCCTACAGCCCCCCTATCACCAGCCCCGGCCGGAAAATTTACCGCAGCAGGCACATAAAAAGGCGTATTCGCCAGCCAGAAAATCGT
>JBBRWF010000028.1:0-16806 GCA_038249405.1 Anaerolineales bacterium | reverse complement strand
TGACGAGGAAGATGTGGGTTCAATCTGTGGATTGAAAGGTTCGATGGTGGGATTATTGCCTTTACCGGTCACAAAGTTGCAGGCCAGGGAGGCAAGTACCAGGGCGGTCACGGCGAAGAACAATCGGTTTTTACGCATAAAACTCTCCTTGATAAGACGATAAAGGGGGCTGAAGGCCGCATGGACGACATTCATGATTAAGTCTATCACGAGACACTATTTTTGAAAAATGTGATTGATGGGGATATTGAGCGCAGAAAGCGGGGCAGGTTGGGACAGATCGGCGGGGTTGGTGATGGGGCAAGAGTTGGCTGCACCGCCTGGCAGGAATTCAATAACAGCATAATAATAACAAACGCAAAGCCATAATTTTTCATTGCAGTTTATCCTTTTAGATTTAAAAAAAATGGTTGCACAGGATTAAGAGCAGTTTGAAGGAATAAGGGCCGAAAAGCCCCCATTTATTATAAGTATAGCGCTTATAGGTAAAGGTGTATGACGTTTGAGCTATTTAATTCTTACAAACTTCACCACGCTGACGGCGGTAAAATCCTGGACCACATCTTCCACGGGCTGCTGCTGCCAATCGGGGGCCAGGGCCTGAGCAACTTGTTGAGTGAGCTGGCTGATCATGTGCTCTTTGCCGATGAAGGATAAATTCCTAAAAACAAGGTAAAACTGGCTGCGGTGGACGTTCTTCAGGATGTATAAAACATTACCTTGCGCTTCCCCAAATTTCGTGGACACCTCATATACTACTCCCGGCTGGCCGTTGGTAAAACAGATCATCTGGTTAGCGGTACCCCAATCCACGGCGATAAAGACGGCCTTGTTGGCGTTCTGACCGGCAAACTGGCCAATGCTGGTCAGTGAATGATCCCAGGTTTCAGAGGCATCCCCACGCAGAAGGGATTGTTCAAGCATGATCAGCCCGCCCGCACGAAACAGGCTGAAAACCAGCAGCAACGCAAGCCCTGCTTTCCAGGAAACCAGCCCTTTCCATTCAATCTCGCCTTTTTGGGCAGCCACAACCAGCAGCGCCAGTGCGATATATTGAAAAGGTGTGCTCACAATCCAATGGTAATAGCCAGTGGTCTGCGGGAAAAAATAGAATGCCAGGAAAATACCCAGGTAAGAAGACAGCATGACCCCGGCTGAACGCAGTAGAGGAGTTAAAGCTTTTGAACGCGCCAGAAGAAGGAGCAGCCCAACAAGGGTCAGGCTCAACAGGCAGATTTCAACCGTGTTGGCCGTTGGTTGGCTGTGCCCCAATATAAAGCTTTGCAGCGCCGAACCGGCCCCCATCGATAAAAATTCGGCCAGGTAACTCACAAAACCGCTTGCGCTGAGCGCAGGCGGCACATTCGGCAATTGCAAAGAAATCAAATTGCCGTAATTTATATAACTGAAGGTGTTGGCAAAGATCAGCGGGCTGACACCCAGCAGGCCGCCCCCGGCAGCCGCCAGCAGGTGCTTCCAGGTACGGCGCAGCGGGCTGGCAAAAAGCATTAAGAACAAAGGGACCAACAATATAATTGAACTCAGTTTTTCAAAGATCGAAATCCCCACCAGGCATCCGAGCCAGAAAGAGTTAAGCGCACCTGGTTTTTGCGAAAGTTCACCCCGCAGCCAGACCGCAATCAAAAGCAATCTAAAAAAAGCCGCCAGCGCAACCGGGCCCCAGTCATGCCGGGTGGTCAGGATGAAGGTCACATCCGTGAGTAGAAAAAGATAAAATACCAGCAGCCCAGGCAGCGGCAGAACCTTGCGCAAAATGAAGGCAAACAATAATAACCCGGCGCTAATAAATAATATTCCGGTCAATCGCCAGCTTCGAACTGTGAAGGGGCTACCTGATTCTTTGAGATAGAGACCGTAGAAGGCGGTTTTAATCGCCCCACTGTAACTCATATTCATGAACGGGAGTCCGCGGACGACCAAAAAAGAAAACTGTGTAACCGGCCGGCCAATATAAGCAAAGGCGGGCGCTGCCTGGTGCAATTCATCGTAATAAAGCCCTTGCGCCTGCAAGCGGGTGGTGCTAACCCCATAGTAAAACAGTGCAGCAATGACACCCGTCAGCACGCCCGAAAACAGGATAGCCTTGAATTTATTGATGGGATCAAAAATGCTCATTTAATATTTATATCATTAAAGGTTCATACAGCCTGCGTTAAAAATCTAATCGGGATGGTGGAGCTGTGAAAATCAGCAGAATGCGCTATAATTTTTTTAATCTTCCAATTAAAGGTGTCCTCAATGCCCAACCGACTCGCGCACGAAAACTCGCCTTACCTGCTGCAGCACGCCAATAACCCGGTGGATTGGTATCCGTGGGGTGAAGAAGCCCTGGCGCGAGCACGCGCAGAAGACAAACCCATCTTCCTTTCAATTGGATACGCAGCCTGTCACTGGTGTCATGTAATGGAGCGCGAGTCCTTTGAAAATGAACGCACGGCGGCGATCATGAATGAGCATTTTGTGTGCATCAAGGTTGACCGTGAGGAACGCCCCGATCTGGACAGCATCTATATGTCAGCCACCCAGGCTATGACCGGCAGCGGGGGCTGGCCTATGTCGGTATTTCTGAGCCCGGACCTGCAGCCTTTCTACGCCGGGACGTACTTCCCGCCCACGCCACGCTTCAACATGCCTTCCTTCCCAGACCTGCTGGATGGGTTGGCGCGCGCCTGGCAAAATGAACGCGAAGGCGTGCTGCAGGTGGGCGCAAAAGTGGCGGAACATATCCAACGCAGCACGCATATTACCGGCAAGGCTGCCCTGCCACTGACCCAGGCACTGCTCGAAAACGCATCCAGCAACCTGGCTCAGGCTTATGATTGGGGTTTTGGCGGCTGGGGCGAGGCTCCCAAATTCCCGCAACCCATGAGCATCGAATATCTTTTATGCCGCGCAACCCAAATGGCTGCCACTGGCAAGGAACGCGAACAGGCGCTCAAAACCGCGTCACATGCGCTGCAAGCAATGGCACGCGGCGGAATGTATGATGTGTTGGGCGGCGGGTTCGCGCGTTACAGTGTGGACAATCTGTGGAAGGTGCCGCATTTTGAAAAAATGTTATACGACAACGCACAGCTGGCGTTGGTCTACCTGCATGGTTACCTGGTGACCGGTTTGAGCTACTTCCGGCAGGTGTGCGAAAAAACCCTGGACTTCTTGCTACATGAAATGCGCCACCCGCAAGGCGGCTTTTACAGCAGTCTGGATGCTGATTCGGAAGGGCAGGAAGGCAAGTATTACATTTGGGATGCGGACGAACTGCGCCGCCTGCTGGGGGACCAATTCAACTTCTTCGAAGCCGCATATGACCTGACCCCGGTCAAGGGCCACGGACTGGATGGAAAGATCATCCTGCAGCGCAAGCTGGATGAGCAGGGGCTGGCAGCCCAATTTCAGGTTAGCGCAGCAAAGGTGAGTGAGCATCTGGACGCATGCCATGAACGATTGATGCAGGCGCGCAACCTGCGCGTGCGCCCGGGCACGGATGACAAAATTCTGACCGCCTGGAACGCGCTGACCCTGACTGCCCTGGCAGAAGCCGGACGCTACCTGCGCCGGGATGATTATTTGCAGGCTGCCCGCGAAAACGCGCGCTTCCTTTTAACAGAGATGGTGCAGGATGGACGCTTGCTGCGCTCGTGGCGCGACGGACGGGCGCGTCACAACGCTTACCTGGAAGATTATGCCGGCCTGGTGCTTGGGCTGATCGCGCTGTACCAATCCGACCCGCAGGTTGAATGGTATCGCAGTGCAATCAGCCTAGCTGAAGAGATGATGGCGCACTTTTCTGATGAAGATGGCGGTTTTTATGACATCCGTGACGATCACGAAACCCTGTTGATGCGCCCGCGCGATCTGCAGGACAACGCCACCCCCAGCGGAAGTTCGCTGGCGGTGCAAGCGCTGCTGCAAATTTCGGCTTACGGCGACCGGCTCGAATGGCGCACCAGCGCAGAGGGCCTGTTAGGCAACATGCTCGAACAAGTTGTGCGTTACCCCACTGCTTTTGCGCGCTGGCTGTGGGCGGCTGACTTTGCGCTGGGGCCTGTGCACGAGGTTGCCATATTGGGCGATCCCGATCAGCTAGAAACCAAAGCCCTGGTCAGCACGCTCTGGCAGGCCTATCATCCGCGCCAGGTGGCGGCGATTTCAGGAATCTCTGCGGCAGGTGGAGCTCCCGCCCTACTCGAACAGCGCAGTCTGCGAAACGGTCTGCCGACCGCTTACGTCTGCCAGGGTTTTGTCTGCAAGCTGCCGGTGAACAGTCCGCAGGATTTGCAGGAACAACTTGACGGGTAATAATTATTTTCGTATGGCTTTCGTTTTTAAAAGCTATCACAGCGGAGATCGCAGAGAGCGGAGAGAAAAATGGATTTTCCACCACTTGCCCCTAATCGCTAACGGGGTATCTGTGGACTCCGCGGTGGAAACATTTAAAATATCCCATGTCAACCCAAAGTAGAAATATCCCCTTTTGGTCGAGGACGGCATAGTCGTAGTGGCTGTGGATAATTGGGCAGAAGAGCACTGCCCAATTATCCACAGCCAGGCTTAAAAGGAACACGGGGTTGACTTTTTGATTTGAGATCACAGACTTGCGCCAGGGGTGGTTTGGGGCTGGTTTTTGGGGTGGGCGTTGTTGCTCCAAAATGCGGTCAACGTCTTTGGAGTCAACGATGGGAGCCTGGTGCTCCTGCTTGTGGAAGATGGTAAATTTGAGGAGTTTGGACTTGTAGAGCTGCGAGGAAATTCCGCCACTACGATCCAGATGAACGTACGGCTGCTTACAACGCTCCCAGCAACAATGGCAGCGGTGACAGGCATCCGCGCTTTGAAGGAGAAAGGTCTGACCTACCGCAGCTTGCAGGAGCATTTCAGGGCTTAATGCGAAGCGACACCCCCAACTGAGGGCAGACGTCTGACAACATCATAATAAAAGGGTGATATTTGTCAATATCATACGGTGAAAATTAATGCTACAGTATTTACTGGTAGCATGATATGGTCAAAAAGAATGTGCCCCTCGCCCAGCAAGTCTTGAACGATATCACCGCCGGAATAGAGAGCGGCGAACTGCTACGCTCCAACGGGCAATTGCCATCAGAGGACGAGTTAGGCAAACGCTTTGAAGTCAGCCGGGCCACGGTGCGCGAGGCGCTTTCGCGCCTGGAACAGCAAGGCAGCGTAACCCGCCAACACGGGGTCGGCACTTTTGCCTCATCTAAAGCTTTAATCCTGGATAGCGGGTTGGAGCAGCTTGAAAGCATCGACACGCTGGCGCATCGCATCGGTCTGGATACCCAGGCCGGGGCTACCGAAATCATCGAACGACCGGCAACAGTGTCAGAGGCAGAGCGGCTGCAGGTGACACCCGGGAGCCAGGTATTGGCGGTCAGCCGCCAGATCCTGGCCGCAGACAAACCGGTGGCCTACCTGGTGGATGTGGTTCCGACCACTTTTCTGCGCGCCAGTGACCTGGAACCAATCTTCAAAGGTTCTGTGCTGGATGTATTCTTGCAAAGGGCTAACCCGGTTCTAAGCCATGCCCTGACCGACATGCTGATTGAACCGGTGGAATCGAATATTGCAAACCGGCTTAATCTATCCAGTAAGGATATAATATTTAAGCTTGAATCGCTGCTATTTTCACGCGATGGACACAAGATCGATACATCTTTGAGTTATTTTGTGCCGGGTTACTTTCGCTTCCACGTTGTGAGGCGAATCAACCCTGCGGAAATGTACCATTCACAAAAGACATAAATATGGTATCAATTGCACGAGCTGACGGTTCGTGTTGGTAAGAATGTCATCATTCCGCTGCATCCCGGAGAAGGTTCATGCCCCCTGAGAGTAGTGTTGACGCAACGAAACAAAAACGCAGAGCATCGATCGACTGGAGCGATGTCGGGTTCCGGGCGGCGCTGCCGGTGCTGGCCATGCTGGCCGCGCTGCTGATTGGGGCAGTTGTACTTCTGCTGCTCAAAGTGAATCCCTTCGAAGCCTACGCAGCTATATTCAACGGAGTTTTCGGCAGCATGACCGGCTTTACCCAGTCACTGGTAAAGGCCACACCGCTGCTGCTGGTTGGTCTGGGCATTTGCATCGCCTTCCGCGCCAGTGTGATCAACATTGGGGCAGAGGGGCAGATCGTGCTTGGCGCGCTGGGCGCCACAGCCTGGGCGCTTGGTTTCAAAACCTGGCCTGCCTGGCTGCTAGTGCCCACCACACTGCTGGCAAGCTTTGTTAGCGGAGCGTTTTGGGGCTTTATTCCGGGTGTCCTAAAAGCACGCTTTCGCGTTAATGAAATTCTCAGTACGGTGATGATGAACGCCATCGCCTTACAGTTAATGAATATGCTGGTGCGCGGACCGTTGATCGATCAGGCCGGGGTGGCCGCCGGTACGTACCTGGCGCAATCTGAAAGATTGCCCCAGGCAGCCTGGTTGCAACGTCTGATCCCGCAAACCCTGCTGACCAGCGGCGCGATCCTGGCGGTGGTGCTGGCATTTGTGGTGTATCTATTCCTGTGGCGCACAACGATTGGCTTCCGCATCCGAGCAGTGGGTTTGAATCCAGACGCTTCACGTTATGCGGGGGTGAATGTGGCCCTTTACCAGGCTCTTTCGCTTACGCTGGCTGGCGGTTTTGCCGGGCTGGCTGGGGCGGTGGAAGTCATGGGCGTGCATCACCGTTTGCTGGAGGGCATCACCAGCGGTTACGGTTTCTCCGGGATTGTGGCCGCGTTGTTTGGCGGACTGCACCCATTGGGTCTCATCCCGGCAGCGTGGCTGTTTGGCAGCCTGCTGGTGGGCGCGGATAAGATGCAGCGCGCCGTACAGGTTCCATCCGCGTTGATCGATATGCTGTTAGGCCTGGTAGTACTGTTCGTGGTGGGTTCCGCTTTCATCTCTAAACGTTGGGCGGTGCGCCGGTCAATTGCAAACGCCAAAGCGGCCAGTGAGGAGGTGAAAGCATGATGCAAATCTTTACGCAAACCGTGATGATGGGCATCCTGATATCAGCCATCCGGCTGGCGACACCTTACCTGTTCGCGGCGATTGGCGAAGCCTTCGCACAGTCATCCGGGGTGGTAAACCTGGGGGTGGACGGCATCATGCTGGTGGGTGCTTTTATCGCTTTTTACATAACCTTGATCACGGGTAACGTCTGGCTGGGAGTGCTTGGAGCAGCTGTGTCGGGGTTGTTGATGGGGCTGCTGATGTCATTCATCAGCGTCACGCTCAAAGCGGAGCAGGGCATTAGCGGGATCGGGTTGTACATGTTTGGCCTGGGACTTTCCTCACTGCTCTTCAAGGTTTTGGTGGGGACCGTGCAAACGGTGGAAGGTTTTCAACCCATCAAGCTGCCAATTTTGGGCGATATTCCGATCATTGGTGAAATCTTCTTTCAACACAGTCTGCCAGTTTACGCGGCTTTTTTGCTGGTGCCGCTAGCCTGGTGGTTCCTGGATAAGACCACCTGGGGGTTGAAGATCAAAGCTGTGGGACAAAATCCGGCAGCAGCAGATTCGCTGGGGGTGAACGTGGATCAGGTGCGTTATTTCAGCGTGTGCGTGGGAGCCGTGCTGGCCGGTCTGGCCGGGGCTTCACTTTCTACCGCGCTGGTAAACCTGTTCCAAGAAAATTTGACCGCGGGCCTGGGGTTTATCGCCGTAGCGCTGGTGTATTTCGGCGGATGGCGCCCGTTGGGCATTTTGACCGGAGCGTTGTTGTTCAGCACGGTCAATGCTTTCCAGTTGTGGATGCAGGTATTGGGTGTGAATATTCCATCGGACGTAGCGATCATGCTGCCCTACCTGTTAACAATTGCAGCCCTGGTGGCGGTGACCAACCGCGTACGTGCGCCAGCTGCGCTCAATAAGCCCTTTGAACGGGGCGAAAACTAACACCATTCTAAAGCAAGGAGAGAGAAAGATGAAAATGCAAAGTAAGTTAATGGTTATGTTCTCTGTACTGATTGTTGCGGTGATGCTGCTCAGCGCCTGCGCACCCGCCGCCACTCCGGCTGCCCCCGCTGCCGCCGCCAAGGTGATCCGCGTGGCGGTTGTGATGCCCAGCGCCACCACAGATATGGCTTTCAGCCAGTCGATGTACTCCGCACTGCTTTCTGTCCAGAAGGAAATGGGCGGCGAGACTGCGATGGAGATCAAGTACTCTGAAAACATGTTCAAAGTTCCGGATGCCGCCGCCGCCCTGCGCGATTACGCCACCCAGGGTTTTGACGTCGTCATCGCCCACGGCTCACAATACGGGTCATCAGTTGAAGAAATCGCCAAAGACTTCCCCAAGACCACCTTCGCATGGGGCACGGATGTCAATACCTTTGGCCAGCCCAACATTTACGCTTATACCGCCGCCGCCGAAGAAGGCGGTTATGTGAACGGCGTTTTGGCTGCCAAACTGTCCCAGAGCAAGCAGATTGGCGTGACCGGCCCTGTGGAAGTGGGCGATGCCAAGACCTATATCTCTGGTTTCGTGCAAGGTGTGGCATCCGTTGATCCGGGCATGAAGGTTAACAAAACCTGGACCGGTTCCTTCTCTGATGTAGCACTGATGACCGAAGCCGCCAAGACCCACATCGCCAACGGCGCGGACATTCTGACCGGTTCATCCCAGTCGGTGGTTGGCTCCATTGGCGCCGCCAAGGATAACGGCAAGGTGCTGTGGTTTGGCACGCAGTCTGACCAGGCCACCCTGGCTCCCACCATCGTCGTTGCCAGCCAGGTTTATGACTGGACTGGCATGATCAAGGAAATCATTGCCAGCCGCACCACCGGCACCCTGGGCGGCAAAACCTACATTCTGCAACTCAAGAATGACGGTCTGAAGATCGCTTATAACTCTGGCTACAGCCTGCCCGCAGATGTCAAAGCTGCCGGTGACAAGGCCATCGAAGATATCAAGAGTGGCGCCGTCAAAGTTACCCCGTAATTTCGTTTTGATTTTTGCCCTGTGCCGGTTTCGCAAGAGACCGGCACAGGAACTAGCAAATGTAATTGCGAGCCGGTTTGTGGCGAAGCAATCTCTGTTTAATCGGGTAAATTTTTTCGAAATAGCCACCCACTTAACTGGAGATTGCTTCAGGCGCAAGATCACCGCATTCGCAATGACATAAAAATAAGGCGGCGGCATGGCAACTGCAAACCAAATCCCACCCACAACCAAACCATTAGCACGCATCCAGAGCGTGGAAATGTGCGATATCGTCAAGCGCTTTCCGGGCGTGCTGGCTAATACAGGCGTGTGCTTTGAAGTGCGCGCCGGTGAAGTGCATGCGCTGCTCGGCGAGAACGGCGCCGGTAAAAGCACATTGATGCGCCAGTTGTATGGTCTGTACCAGCCGGATGAAGGCCGCATCATGATCGACGGCAAGCCGGTGGTTTTCCACTCGCCCGCCGATGCAATCCATGCCGGAATTGGCATGATTCACCAGCACTTTATGCTGATCCCAACCCTGACCGTCACCGAAAACGTGGCGTTGGGGCTGAAATCCTCGCGCGCACCGCAACTTGATCTGGATGTGGTTGCCAAACGCATCGAAAGTTTGGCGCATTCCTACGGCTTGAAGGTCGATCCATCGGCCTACATCTGGCAGCTTTCGGTGGGTGAACAGCAGCGTGTGGAAATCATCAAAGCGTTGTACCGCGGAGCAGGCATCATCATCCTCGATGAGCCAACCGCTGTACTGACCCCACAGGAAGTCAATGACCTGTTTGTGACGCTCAAGCGCATGGTGCAGGAAGGCCACGGGTTGGTGTTCATCTCGCACAAGCTGCATGAAGTCATGTCAATCAGCGACCGCATCACCGTGCTGCGCGATGGGGCGATGATCGGCACCTGCAACACAAAGGACATCACGCGTGATGGACTGGTGAAGATGATGGTGGGCCGCGATGTTAAACCACTGGCAGCCCTACCTATGAAAGCCGGTGAGGTGCGATTGAAGATCAGCGGACTGCGCGCAATGGGCGACCGCGAGACCGAGATGCTGCGCGGGGTGGAGCTTGAAATCCACGCCGGGGAGATTCTAGGCATCGCAGGAGTTTCTGGCAACGGTCAGCGCGAACTGGCACAATGCCTTTCGGGGCTGCGCAAGGTAGGCGGGGGGATGATCTTGCTGGATGGGCAGGATATCACGCACATGCCGCTGCTCAAACGAATGGCTGCCGGGCAGGCTTACATCCCGGAAGAACGCATGCGTGACGGCGCGATCCGTGAGTTCAGCGTGCAGGAGAATCTGTTCTTGCGCGACCACGCCGCACCCGAGTTTACACACGGCATCTTTCTGGATTTTGCCAAGATGTCGGCACGCACAAAGGAAGTGGTCAAATCTTACAGTGTGAAAACCGCCAGCATCGACACCCCCATCAAGAACCTGTCGGGCGGCAACATCCAGAAGCTGATCATGGCACGCGAGCTTTCACGATGTCCAAAAGTGTTGATTGCGGCGCAGCCCACGCGCGGAGTGGATATTGGCGCTACGGAATACATCCATGCGCGCCTATTGGAGCAGCGCGCGGCGGGCACTGCCATTTTGCTAATTTCGGAAGATCTGGACGAAACGCGCACGCTTTCGGACCGTATCGCGGTGATGTACGAGGGCCAGATCGTGGGCATCGTAGAACGCGATAGGGCGACTGTAGAGCAGATTGGCCTGATGATGGCGGGCATTTCGATGGAAGATGCAATGGCGAGGTAAGATGGGGTGGTTCATTGGGGTCGATCTAATCACGCTTCTCCGGGACGTATTCCATATCGATTTAATGACGGATGCCTTTTTTGGCGGCTTCGCTGGTTATACCAGCCGCGTCCAGTTTGGGATGGACGACCTCTTTTTCCCACTGGTCCATCAAGTTCTGCAAGTCTTGCACCAACTGTTCACGAGGCAAGTCTACAACCAGGTAAAAGCTCCTATCGGCAGACTGTACCAATTGCCCTTTTTTTTTGCTTAACAATTGGTGATAGGAACATACTATAATTTAAATGGAACATAATCCGGTAATTTCGAGTTAAATTAATAAATGCAATCAACGCGTAAAAACCTCATTGTTATTACTGGAATATTACTGCTGGTCTTTTGCCTGTGCGGGACAGGGACTTTGTTTATGGTTTACCTGTACCCGGCGGTTTCACGGACGGCTGTACCGCCACTTATCTTCCCAACACGCGTCGCAGCGGGTGAAACATCACCTGCCCAGAGCGCTGCCACAGAAATCGTCCCACCCGGCTCTACTTCAGGTCCGCAAGGAAAAATTGTATTCGTTTGCCAGCTTTTTCGTTTACAAGCTTCGGATCAGCTGTGTGTGATCAATGCTGACGGAACAAATTGGCATCGTCTTACTACAGATGATAAAATCCGCAGTTTTTATCCTTCATTCGCTCCGGATGGGAACAGCGTTGTTTTTTCGTCGAACAGCGACGGGAACTTCAAACTCTATGAAATCAGCCTTTCCGGGCAAATCTCCCCGCTGGGCAACACGGTCGGAATTGCACCGGAGGTCTCGCCAGATAACCAGTTTGTGGCATATGTCAGTAACAGCGGTGAAAAGGATAATGTGTGGGTGATGGATCGAGACGGCAGTCATTCGCGATTATTGTTTATGGATGCATGGGATCCAACCTGGACCCCAGATGGCAGCCGGATCTTATTCGCCACGCATATCAAGGGAAAACCGCAGTTGGCCACAGTCAAACTGGACGGAAGCGATTTTAGACAAATGACAGATCTACCTTTTTTGCGCGGGCGCAGTGACTGGTCGCCAGACGGGGCGCATGTGGTGACGTATTCAGGCGAATCCTGGAAGCGTGAACTGTTCTTAATGGATGCGGATGGGGCCAATTTGCATGAGATCACCAAAGGCGGTAACAGCCAGGGACCAAGTTTTTCACCGGATGGGCAGTGGGTGGCGTTTACTGCTTATTTTGATGCTATGAATAACAACAACGGCTGTGAAATTTATATCATGCGCATCGACGGCAGCGACCTGACAAGAATAACGAATAATACCTACTGTGACTGGCAGCCACGCTGGGGACCATAAAGTGATTAATGGTATATACTGTGAGATATAACCAGTTTCACGCTGGAAAGCGACCACCCATTCCCATGATTTAAGAGGGTGATCGTGGAATTGGCGAATCTGTTGTAGTGTTTGAAGGTGGATTGATAGGTTGTATTGTCCCAATTCAACGGTGACCCGTGCCCAAAAGGCGGTGTTCCTGCTACGCGCGGAACACGGCTAATTCCTGCTGCCATCGCCTACTGGTCTGTTTGCGGATGTACCAGTGTCTTATTGGGCTGCGGCTTTTATCGAACAAATGGTGACAGAGGGGATTACCAGCGGCTGCAGCACTACTCCCAAGCTTTTCGGTCCCGATGCTGCGTCACCCGCGATCAATTGGCAGTCTTTTTGGTGAAGGAGTTCGGGTTGAAGTAAAGGGTTTGGAAAATATTTGCAGTTGTGAATAACAACATCGCGAGAAGATCTTCCACCATAGAAACAGCGTTCATTTGCCTTGCGGCTTGTGAACGCTGTTTGTTTGTATGTTTTTGGCGGGACAGACTTACCCGCAACCACCGCCGCTTTTATCTCGCTTGAGTTGTAGCTGAATACGGGGGTCAAACTTGAGGGTTTCGTATTCGATCGGGCTGGGATCGGAGCAATTGTAGCGATCGCCCAACGCGGACGGGAAAGCGAATTGAAGCTGTTCGACCGCGGCCGGCTGGCTGGCGCGCATAATTTCAGGGTCATCCTTGCCAAAGAAGGAGATCCAATTATTGACGCCACCTTCGAGAATGTAGACATTCGGAATGGATTCAGCCACCAGCAATCTCCAGGCCTGGGTAGAAAGCTGTTCGTCATTGCTCATGACCACATAAACCGCATTCGGGGCCGAACCAGCCAAAAGCTGGGGAACATGCATACTTAACTGTGCCACCGGAATATTGGTTGTGCGGCGAATGTGAAACAGGTTGAAATCTGCCTCAGAGCGCACATCCAGCATGGTCAGTTTGAGGGTATCATCATTCATGCTTTTGAACAATTCGGCGGGGACGATCTGAACCTGGTGCTCAGCCAAAGCCTGATCAGCACCCATCTTGACTGCCTGTTCGTTAATTGTGCGGTTAATCTGCACACGAGCGTACTTGGTTTCAGTGGAGGGCTTGCCAATGAAAACCACAGCCAGAGCCAGCACTACCAGAGCAGCCGCACCGTAGATACGCTGTTTGGGCTCTTTGCTCAAGTCTTTCTTGCCAATGAGGCGTTCCAACTGCTCGCCGCCCCAGAACATGAAGAGCGCCATGAATACCACCAGCAGAACAACCACGCCGGTGGGCAGCTTGAATACATCCATCAGGGTGACACGACCGTAATAACCGGCATTATTCCACCAGTTACTGAAATATTGTTCGGTTTCACCAAACAGGAAGGCGCCGAAGAAGCCGCCCACAAGGAAGATCATGCCGTCAATTTTGCCGGTAGCCGCTGAAACAACCGAGGTGCCGGGGCAGAACCCGCCGATGACAAAGCCAACACCCATAATGAGCCCGCCGAGGATACCTGAAGACAGATAGGTGAGGTTGACCCAGACCAGGTTGAAATCTAAAATACCCAGACCGGTCATGCCAAAAATAAAGACCATCGCAACCACGATGGCGGTAAACATGACCTTGAGCACGGTCAGATCGGTGAAGTAGAACTGCGCAGCCAGCTTTTTGGAGTTACCAAAGCCTGAGATCTCGAGCGCAAAGCCAAATGAAAAGCCTATCAGCGCAAAGACCAGGTAGGTCCAGGGCACGGCGGCGCTAACAGTTTGGAGAATGGGGAGAGGAAAGTTCATGGCGAGCTCCTAGATCCACAACTTACGCACAAAATAGGCCATCATGTAAGCACCAGCAAAGATGGCGAACATCAACGCCCACGAACCGGCCGAAAGCGTCGCGCCGCCGGTGAGCGCCTGACCGGAGGTGCAGCCACGCGCCATACGCGCACCGTAGACAAAGATCACGCCACCAAGGAAAGCCATTGACCAGCGCATGCGATTGGAAATTTGCGGACCTTTGTTGGTCTCGAATTTGAAACGGCCATTGATCACGCCAGAGGTAAACCCGCCCAGGATGGAGCCGAAAAAGACTGGAATAATCCAATCATCCAGCGGGTTTTTATCACCGCCAGCCATCTTGAGCAAGTAAGAGGTTTGATCGACGTGCTGCGGAGCAACGGCGTCTACCAGGAAAGCATCGATGCGGCTGACTGCGCCGGAAGCGCCCAGGCCGTTGCCAGTAAAGAAAATCGCCAGGAAGAGCACCAATCCCAGCACAGCGCCGCCAAAATAAGGGTGCACATAATCTTTGGCAGGGCGATTAAACAGGGCTTTTAAGCCTTTGGTTGCGGGGGAAACAGAAGTTGTCATTTAATTCTCCTGGCTGCCTCTCCGCTCTCGCAGAGAGGCAGCAATGGTGAGCGTTGATTAGTGCCTGTGTGAATGGTGGTGCGATTTGGAAGAGCTGCTGTGTTGGTGTGGCTCAAGTTCTTCCCAGCCGGTGACCATGCCGCGCATGGCCTCCAACGGAGTGGCGCCGGTGGTAGTGAGATATACATGTGCCACCACAAAAGCGGCGAGCAGCCAGGCCACAAGGCTGTGGAAAGGCGCCAGAACGGGCAGCCCGCCAAACCAGCCGGTCAACTGCGGCCACTTTTGCACGCTCCACATCAGCGCACCGGTGATGATTTGCAGTGGGAGGAGCACGTTCAATAAGCCAAAATACGTTACCTGCTGCAGGGGGTTTAGCTTTTTATCCTTGCGTTTCGCAAACGGATGAGCCTCGCCCTTGAAAATGCCACTGATGTAGAAGCGCGCCTGTACGATGGCATCATCGAAGAAACCACGCGGACGCGGGATGTACTGTTTGATCTCACCAGTGGTCAGGTGCCAGAAGAGGGAAAGCAGGGCGTTGATCACCAGGATGGCCGCCAGCACATTGTGAATGGTGACCATGTGCGGGAAGGAGAATGCACCGAACACATCCGGGCGGTGGATAATTAGACCGGTGAAGAGCAGGAAGATGATCGAGAAGGTTTGAAGCCAGTGCCAGAAGCGCTCATAGCTCTCGTACATATACGTCTTTTCGGTGGCGACTTCATTTTTTGGCAGCCTGAGCTAGGCGGTATAACGCAGGGTGCCATGCACGGCAACTGCCAGCAAAGTACCAGCAAAAGCCAGCGCACCCAGCCAGTCGATCCAGTTGATGCGGTCGCTGCCAAAGACGTAGAGACCATCCTTCATGGTGGCAGGCTGGTAATACAGAGCGCCATCTGCGTGAGTGACAATCTCGCCAGTAAAATTGACGTTGCTATCGGTAACAAATTTGGGGGCGGTATCCGCAGGAGCATAAGCGGCAAGCTGGATAGGTTGAGAAACGCGCGAATCACTATTGTGGCAGGTCTTGCATTCACGGGTAGCGTATTCGCCGCGCGCGACGTTGTGGTTGATGCTGTAGGGCTGCACCTGGCCTTGAATGCGCGGATTTTCCAAACCGAGCGCAGCCAGGCGACTAGAAACAACCGCACTCTGCTCAAGGGTGGTAATTTTTAGTTCGGTGCTGTCAATTTGTCCATCGCCATTGGCGTCGAACGCTTTGATAATCTCAGGAGCGTAAATACCCTTGCTCAAATAGGCGGATTGCAAGTCCAGTTCGCGCACAGGGCGAGGTGCTCCGCTGGCATCATCATAGACCCAAAACCAGGAGGTGATCAGGTTGTAAGGGGTGAGCAGGGTCTGTCCATCGATATTGGTGCGCTGCATGAGAACCGGTTTGTAACCAGTAACCAGATCGGTAACGGTATTACTGCCACTCTGGATGCCTCGACACAGGTTGGTGGGCGTACCATCGGCTTTAACAACGGTCCAGTCATAAGACTCGATCGCGGGGGCATAGAGCTGCGGGATATGGCAGGATTCACAGGCCAAAACCGTCATGTGCTGTTCGCTGTAGGGCAGCCAATCGCCGTGAGATTGCTGCGCATCGTGACAGGATTCGCAGCGGCGCATGGTAGCCTTGTTCTCTGGTGAAATCGTGAACTGTGCGCTTTGTCCACGCGCAAAGTCGTGATTGGGCATCTTCAGATATTCACCAATGGAGAGCTTGCGGGGGTCATACGTGAGATGCGCCGGGCTAGTGCCGGGAGTCTTCTGTGAATGCACCGGGTTATTGAGGGAGAAGTGGCAATCGGTGCATTTAAGTGCGCGCTCGGCGTGGATATCCCAGGAGCGCGCCAGACCGGACTTGCCGCTGATGTTCACGCCTGACTCGGAGATCTTTTGCGAGGCGATTACCTGACCAGTGGTGGCTGTCTGCGGATAGCTCTGGTCACAAGCTGAAATAGTCAGAGGGTCCTGCCCATTGGGATGCACTTCGCCATGACAGGCAGCGCAATTTTCGTTGGTGGGGTCCTGAATCTGGACAAATTCCGGTTTGAGGTTGCCGCTCGCATCAAAGGAGGCGGGGTTCCACTGGTAATCCCCCTGGGCGGTTTTATCAACAAACCCATTGCCCAGCAGGGTGGCAGTATTGGCCAGCCCAAACTTGCCAGCTTTAATTTCAGCAGCGCGGGCGGCAACGTCTGGTTGCGGCAGGTGACACAGGAAGCAGTCCATTTCCATGCTGCCCGATATTTGCCAATCCCAGGCTACGGGTTGGCCCGTTTGCGGGTCCAGAATGGAGGTTTCTGGGTCGGCAGCATTTACCACCAGGTCGGTA
>JBBRWF010000027.1:0-17020 GCA_038249405.1 Anaerolineales bacterium | reverse complement strand
TGATCTACGGCACTGTCGGTCTGGCCCTGATCTTTCTCTGATACCCACCAGGATAGTCGCTCAGCATAGCGTTTAATTATTTCCACTGAGCTATCGCTGGAACCGCCGTCCACGATAATGTACTCTATTGCTGGATAATCTTGTTCCAGTACGGAACGGATGGTGGATTCGATGTAACGCGCCTGGTTGAATGATGGGGTAACAATGGATATAAGAGGTGTTTGCATACTTTTCCGGGCAATGTCTATTTTAGCAAGTCAAAAATAATATAGCCCTGGCCTTCGGCGAACACAGGGTAGGTTTTATATACATAATCTTTAATCTCAGGCTGCTCGTCCAGCCTACGGGGCTGAGTGACGACAAGAAAACGTTTGCCAGCGGCCTGTTCTTGAAAGCGTTGGCCCAGGTTAATCTGTCTTCCATCCAGCGCGCGCAGCTCCAGATCGCCTGAATCATACCATGCATCGACCTGCTGCCAACCCCAGTAGGCGAGACGATATCCGTAATCCTGGCATATAGTCAGGACTGGGCCGTTCTGTCCTAATTTTTCGCCCAGTCCTGCCCAAAATTGGGCGTCTGGGCGCCAATCCTCGCGCGCAAGTTCAACTCGTACGTTCCAGACCTGGATGAAGGTAACAAGCAGTATAAGCATCCCCAGTATTGTGCGGGTTAAAAAACTCCAGACTGAGGGGCCAGGGCCAGGCTGACTGTAAAATTTCTGTGCTTGGGCAAAGAGCGTTTCTGCCACAGGTGCCAGTGAGAGAGCCACAATTGGGATCAATGGAACCTGATAATAATCATGGGTACTGATATGATAAGCAAATGTCATGCCGTAGGCAAAGTAGCCCAGCCACAACCCGCTCAAAAAGGCCATTGCACGCCGCCTGACAAGGAAAATACCTGTCACGCCCAACGCAAAAGCTGAAAAGCCAGTCACACCGTCAATCTGGCCTTTCCAATGGAGGTAGAAGCTGGCGGTAGACCACAACTGGGGGAAAAATCGGAAAGAAAATTCTTGCCCCAAGAACCCGGCGATCAGCAGGCCGTACAGGCTGTAAATTGCTGCCGGTAACATAGCCGCTCCGGCCAACGCCCAGGTTTGTTTGTCTTTGAGCGATTTAAATATGCCGTATTCCAGAACCAGGGCAAGCGTTGCAAAGGCTAAAGGAAAGACAGCCACATTTTTAACGTAAATAGCCAATCCACTCAACAGCCCGGCGAGCAACGCTGACTTCCAGGTACGTGCCTCAGCCCAGCGGAATGTGGCCCAGGCCGCAGCCACAATCAGCGCCACCATCAGCGGATCTGGCTGAAAAGATCGGCTGGCTATCACACCGTAAGGCAGGAAAAGATAAAATAAAAGCGCAATAAAGGCGCCGGAAGGCCCCGCCAACTGGCGGGCTAGTAAAAATAGGAAAATGCCAGCTATCACCCAAAAAAGGGATGAGTAGATCCGCGCAATCCACAGGTGTTCGCCAACCAGACGATAGGTGAGCGATGTGATTGTTTCGATCACGGGTGGCTCGATGGCTTGAATGGATTTCCATTGTAGGGTGGCAATATTCCGTTGCCACTGAGGCACTTCCGAGTTCGCCGGTAGCGCGGCGTAATACATACCGCGCGCCTTCAGGGCAGAGAATAACTGCCGGGTTGGCGAAAAATCCAAGGGCAGATCAGTTAAATCATAAAAACGGATGCCAACGGCTACCAGAAATACCAGGCTGAGAGCGAGAATCAGGGATTTGCGGTTGCCAAAAAACCAGGTCATGCGATATTTGCCATTTGGGATATCATTTTGTAATCTTCTTATCCATTCATAAACCAGTATGCGCCATAAATATTTATTACTATGCTTGCCAGCGCGAGGATGATGAAAGGCCAGGGGTTTTTTTTACCTACTCCTACCGCCAGCAACATTATTAGAGGAACAAGAAAATCCAGAATATAACGATAACCGAACTGAGCGGCGCCTGTATTTGAATAACAACTGAGCATGACAAGGTTTAACAAAATGGCTAGCCAGGCACCTATTATCCACCATTTTTTTTGATACCGTCGGAATAAATACAACAAAGGCGGTGTGGTAATGAACATACTCATACCGGTAGTTCGTGGGTCAATCGGCCATAAGTCTCCTTTGAGATTAACAGGCCATGGGGCTCCCCAATTTATCCTGGGCATCTTGAAAAACATGACTTCAAGATTGGGAAGAATGAAGTGGGGGGAAAATATCCCGTATGTTTTTACATTCGTTACGATATCTGGATCTCCATTTATATTAACATATCCAAAATCTAAAAAATTTTCAAATCTTAGATAATTGTATGTGAGCAATCCAATGACGGCCAGCGTAATTGGGAATGTGGTTTTTATAATCCATTGGAACACCTGCTTGAGTTCAATGCTTCCCTGGTTTTCCTTTATGATTTGCATCGATATGGCAAAAACAAGGGGCCAAGTCATCAAACTGTTAGGTCTTGTCATTATGGCTAGACCCAGGCAGGTTGCTATTATCCATGAGGACCAGAAACGCAATGATGCATAGATTGCCAGAGCTAGAAATAGTACTGTCAAAATCTGGCTGACAAACCAGCCTCGCCCACTGATACCGACCCATAAGTGTGGTGTTCCGAATAAAAATATCAAAATCAACCAAAATATGCCATTTTTAGAAAGTTCAATCCATTTGCGTTGAGCCAACTGCTTTAGAATTAAATATACCAGAACCCCATTAATTGCACTAAAGATCATGGATAGGTAACTGGTGCTAATGTTCTCTGCTCCGATCCAATAAGCGATAGGCACCATCAATAATGCCGGAATAGGCGGCATTGGAACATACCATTTTCCTTTATATAAAGTCAGATCGTGGGTATACGGGGGATTCTCCAAATAAAGCTTCCCCTGTAAAAATTGTCCAGAAAGTAAATCCCAAAAAGAATAATTGGATTTGTTGATCCAGCCTATTAAAGCAGCAATATGAGCATATGAAACAAAGGTCACTAAAAATAAAAACGCGCAAGCAAGAATGAGGTCCAGTTGGGCCAAAGCTGAATTATTACACCACGTTTCTGCTGTAATGACCCGGATCATTGCAATAATGAGCAGATCGGCAAAAAATATCCAACTTAGAAAATCACCCAGTCGGACGTTATACCATTCCAGAAATTTTAAAGGGCGGATAATAGGGGGCAATACCAGCAATAAAAAAGCACCTGCCAAAATCAACACAGCATATAACGCTAATACTATTGCTATTGAATGTCTTGCAAAAAAACTGGCAATGTTTTTCTGAAGGACTTTTTGCCTGTATCCGAGATTCAAGATTGTGAAGAGTAGCGCACCCAAATTAACCAACAAAAGCCCCCCAAAAAATGTACCAAGTAAAACAGTGTATGTAGATAACTCCATGACCGCTTGGTAATCTAAACCTGAAAAAGGTGCCAGAAACAAAGCAAAATAAATAACACCTGCAGTAGCGCTGGCGCCAAGAAATAGTGCGGCAATTTGTTTGTTTTGCAGGTGAAAATTATTACTCAGAAAAGTCATTTATGACCCAAGTAAAACTTCATATAGGAATTCTTGTATCACCGGTCTCGCAAAGTTTTTTAGCGCGAGCATTTAGTTCTTATTTTTCAACGAAGTTTGAGATAAGGTGGAAGTAAAGAATACTTTAATTATCCTTCGCTAATCCAAATTGTTTTTTTTTGCTTCCCGGTTGATTTCGGAGGGGTTATTTTCGCTCTTGCTGAGCAGGCTTGAACGCAAACCCGAATAAATGAAACGCAGACCAGCTAAAGGGCCGGGAAAGGCCATGCTTACCATGGCAAAGATCACTCGGTGGGCTTCACGTAGAACGACAGCTGGATTATGTTGCCAGGCGCGTCCATAGGCAGCCAATGACTGGCGGTATTGCCCTCCGTCTAGCAGGTAAAAAGCATCGAAGCGTTCTGCGCCAGCCAGAATATTTGACCTGTATTCGGCAAACAGTTTTGCAAATTCTGCAGAAGATTTCATCCATTCCACCAGACGAAAGGCCTCACGCCCAAATTCGGCGGGCCGTGCCACGTTCTTGGCCTGTGGGTGATAGCGAGCGGCTGCCAGTGTTTCTGGAATATAAAGCATGGGTGCCAGGCGAGCCATGCGTAGCCACAGATGGTGGTCAAGCAGGCAGTGGTAGCTTGCGTCGAGCAGTCCAGCTTGCTGCATCACAGTGCGGCGCATAAAGACAGCCGGCTGGCTGATGATTTGGAAAGACATCAGATCGGGCAGAGTGTAAGGTGCAAAGGTTTGTTTATTGAAGGGTTTGCCATCGGCGTCCACAGATAATACATCTCCATAGACTAACCCGACTTGCGGATGCTCTTCGAAAGCCTGTATGGCGCGTAGGATAGCGCCAGGTAAATAGTAATCGTCCGAATTGAGCCATGCGACGACCTCACCTTGTGCCGAGCGCAGACCCTTATTGATGGCATCTGCCTGGCCTTGATCTTTTTCTGAAACCCAGCCTGCCAATCTGGGCGCGAATTGCTGGATGATGGATACGCTGCCATCACTTGATTCTCCATCCATAACGAAATACTCCAAGTCTGGGATATCCTGACTTAGAACTGAGTGAATAGTCTGCTCAAGAAAGCGAGCCTGATTGTAGGATGGTGTGACGATTGAGACGCGCATCATAAATAAGCTTTATTTGGCCGGATACGGATGGTATAAGTCGAAGACGACAAAACCATTCCCTTGAACGAGAACCGGATAATTTTCTGTTAATTTCTTTTGCAAATTGGGCTGACGGGCATACTCATCAGAATCGGTGACCAGGAAGTAGGTCCTGTTCGAACTAAGGTTGGAAAAGGTTTCATCGAAGTTTTTGATGTCAGGTGCCAAAGGCCAGGGATCCGAGTTTTGCCAGCCGTAATAGGCCAGCGGGTAGCCATAATCAGCTGTCAGTGCCAACACACCAGGATGGTGACCAATGGCATCACCAACCTGTGCCCAGAATGTGGCCGCAGGCCGCATGTCATTGGATCGCTGTTGAAGATATTGATTGATGCTGAAGAGAGAAATGCTGACCAACAGCAAGGCCAGTGCGGTGCGTAAAGCCAGGCTCTGAGCCCGAGATGATTGGGATGACATAACAGTTCTCAAATGATATAAGAAAACAGGAAGGATGTGCGGTACAAGGGGCGCCAGGCATAGAGCAATGATCGGCACCAACGGCAGACTGTAATAATCATGACTTGAAATGTGATGAGCAAAAGTCAGGCCATAGAGCAGGTAAGCTGTCCATAAGCCTGCCAGGAAAACTTTAGAAGGGCGACTGGAGAAAAGCAGCCAGCCAAATACGACCGGCACCAGCCACAATACGCTGGCGATATTTTGTACTTTCAGAAACCATCGCAGGTAAAAGAAAGGGCTGATCCACAGTTCAGGATAAAAACGACTGCCAAACTGCTGCCCGAGCGAACCGTTAATATAAAAGCCATAATATAGGTAAATGCCGGTAGGCAGTACTCCCAAAAAAGCCATTGCCCAGGTTTGAAGAAGTTTTAGCGATTTAAGCAGACCTTTGTAGCCAATGATTACACCAAATACGCCGCCTAGCACAAAAAAAGCAGCGGGAAATTTAGCGAAAATTGCCAGGCCTCCGAATAATCCGCTCAATATTGCCCATGCCCAGCTTTCTGCGCTGGAACCATGATAAAACATCTGGCTGCGGCCCCAGTTTTCGATGCTCCACCAGAAAGCGATGATAAGCATGACCATGAGCGGGTCAGGTTGAAAGGAGCGGCTGGCGGTGACACCGTAGGGCAGCAGTAGGTAAAAAGCTAGTGCGCTTATGGCCGCAAGGCTGGATCCATTCAAATTTCTGGCAAGCAGGAATAGGAAAATTCCTCCGACCATCCAGAAAGTGGCTGATAGTGCGCGCGGGATGGCAGTTTGCTCACCGAAAACGCTGTACAGGCGCGCAGATGCATTTTCCAACAGAGGGGGTTCTATAATGGATTCGGTATTATATTGGCGCTGAGCCAGGTCCTTTTGCCAGGCAGGCGCGTCTGGCAAGGTCTGGTAATACAAACCGCGTGCTTTTATAGCGCCGAATAACTGCCGGGTGGGGTGGAAATCCAGAAGAGGAGCCGACAGATCACTAAAACGCAAAAATGCACCTGCAATGACCACGAAGATTAATGTGATCACAAGCGCCCATGACCCGCCAGGTTGGTTGTGAACCGTTTTATCCAAAGTTGGTTTCATGTAAATAGGGTGGAGTATTCCACCTTTTTGAAAATTGTCAGTTTGCCGCCAACGGTTGCATCTACTATGCGGCGTCCGGCACTTTCATAGGCCTTGCGTGCCATGCAGTACGCGATTTCCGATGTCTCAAGGTCAGGAAGCTGCCAGCGGAAGCCCTTGCCAAAATATTGACCGGAGAAGTGATTTGGGTCGTCACCCTGAGAAGTGATGGTGGTATTGGGCTTGCCGGTGGTGGTGTAGTTGTGGTCCACCCCAATGATGATGACTTCGTCAAAACCCATGTGGAAGGCTAACTGCATGGTGACATATGTGACGGTCGCACCTTCCCAAATACGTCCGCGCACGTCTGGCGAGAAACGCGGTGCATCATAGGTAGAGTAGAGAAATACGGGTAGTCTACCTGCCTGTGCATCATTTGACGAAGTACCGGCAAATTGTTCCGGATCAAAGAAGCGCCGTGAGCGCCAGGCGAGAAATTTGGGGATCGACAGGGCCGCCAGATCAGATGCGGTTTGTTCAATAACAAGATCATTCACCACTGAAAGGTAGGTAGTACTAAATCCCAACTCAGAAAACATGAGGTAAATGCGGTTCATCCCGAATGTGATTTCGTTTTTTAGCTTGCTTAGGTCAGTCTGCTTGAGGCTTGGTCCGTTGCCTATGATAAAAGCTCGTTTGCCTTTGTGGATGTTGCGCAGTTCAGTCAGTCGTTGGATGGAAGCACGCCGCCAGGGATGTAGATAGGCGGCAGGCAACTGCGGTAGGTCGCGGATGCCGATATAAGTATCGCGAATAAAGGGCCACAGGAATGAATTTTTCAACATTTGTTTCATAAGAAGGTTGAAGGGGCTGCTGTCCCTTATTCAGTGCTCAGCCGTGCAGTTGCGCCGCCGTCGACAACCATCGATTGACCTGTCATAAAAGATGACTGCTCATAATCGGCCAGGAAGTAAATGGCATGCGCAATTTCGGATGGTTGTCCAATGCGCCCGTTAACCGTTTTTCGCGCCAGGTTGTCCAAACGGGATTGCATATCACCCTGTCCCACATGACCGCGCCCCATTCCGGCACGCAGCATGGGGGTATCTACGGCGCCAGGTAAAATGGCGTTGACACGAATATTATCCGGAGCAAATTCAATTGCCATTGCGCGTGTGAGGGCTAACAGTCCGCCTTTGCTGGCAGCGTAGGCCGCGATGTTAATGGAGGTTTGTACAGCATGTACCGAGGATACGTTGACAATTGCGCTGTTCCCAGCGACTTTCAGCAACGGATGGGCTAACTTCATGAAAAGAAAGGCAGAACGCAGGTTGGACGCCATAACTGCATCCCATTCTTCAACTGTGGTATCCACCAACGGTTTTGCAACCTGAACAGCCGCGTTGTTGACCAGCGCGTGCAGGCTGGGTGTGCTGGCGCGCGTTTGCAGGAAAATCAGTTCCATTACACTGGCATCTGAAATATCGGCTTTGATAAAGGTGCCGGTGGAAGGGAAGCCTTCGCCAAAAGGTACGCGGTCGACCCCAATTACACGCCAGCCTTTTTCAGAAAAGAGCGAAACTGTTGCGCGGCCTATTCCGCCGCCTGCGCCTGTGATTAATACGGTTTTAGGTGTTTGTTCGATCATTGAATATCTCCCAAGGTTGGGTCAGACGAAGTATTCCTGTCTGTTAGTTCTGTGTTTTGAATAAATCCAGATGACTTTTCAGGCCCAGGCCATCGAGCAGGTTTTTGATTGTATTCCAGTGGACTCGTTCCCAGGCAGCTGGGCTGGAATTTGAGTTGTGCGGTGCCAGCATGACGTTGTCCATATGGAGCAGTGGGCTATCATGCGGCAACGGTTCAACTTCAAATACGTCCAGTGCCGCGCCGCTCAAAATGCCATTTTGCAAGGCCTCAATCAAATCAGTTTCTTTTAAAAGTGGGCCACGAGCCGAATTGATCAAGACTGCTCCGGGTTTGACGCATGCTAGACTTTGGGCATTGATCAAATGTAGCGAAGTTGGGTTGAGGTCACAATTTAGCGAGATATAGTCCGTATTTGCCAGCAGGTGATCCAGGCTTGTCATACAGATGCCGCTTTCGGCGATAAAGACGTGGTCAATATCGATGATATCGGTGCCAAGCACTTGCATACCAAATGCACGTGCGCGGCGGGTGAGCGCTTTGCCGATTGCGCCTACGCCGATGATTCCAAGGGTTTGTTCATGCAGGGCTTTGCCAGGGATTTTTCCCCATGCTCCGCTTTTCATGTCCTTGTCCATCCAGGGCAGGCGGCGTGAAAAGGCCAGGATGTAGCCCATAACGGTATCGGCAACAGGCAGGGTGAATGCATTGGGAGTACGTCCAATACGGATGCCCAGCTGTGCACAGGTTTCGGCGTCGATCGAATCCACGCCTGTACCCCATTTAGAAATGATTTTCAGCTTTGGAGCGCACGCTTCGAGTACACGCGATGTGTAACGGTCGTCTCCGCAGATTGTCCCATCGAATTGACCGGCATACTTCAAAATATCCGCTTCTTCGAGGCGCTCATGGACTTCAGGGACGATCAAATCAATTCCATGGTATGTAAACACGGGGCGGAAACGCTCCACAAAAGGCAGCATGTAGGGGGCAGAGAAAAGAATGGTAGGCATGTGCTGTTTTATTTACAGAAGAATTCTTGAATGGTGGCAAGCATATCCGGGTTGGATGCGCTGGTCGATAGAATGCCGCAGGCCTGTTTTTGGATATACGGACTTTCTCTCATGATACTCACAAAACGACGTAATTTATCTTTTTGACCAAGCATAGTATAGGCCTGCATAAAGGGCATCCATTCGATTTTATCAGATGGATAAAAACCATCGGTCAGGGCCTTTTCGCCCAGTGTTACCACGCCTGCCCAATCACCTTTCTGGCGGGCCAGCGTAGCCTTTTGATAATAGTAACACCAACCGTGACCAGGTTCGGCGCCAAAAAAGGAGATGGGAGGAGTTTGATTCAAACTATCGAGCAGAATGTTTTCTGTGCGCGATACCGGCGCAATTAACACGATTTCGGCGCGGTCGGTTTCGGAAAGTTCTGGGTTTTGCCCATCTATCACGCGGGCGCAGGCGTTACTGTCAGGCTGGGTTAATACCAGTACATTATTATAGTCGACAGAAGTTGCATTGCCTCGTCGGTTTATGATATCTTGTCCGCGCCCAACACTGATCTGTCTGGTATTTGCAGAGTTGAGTACAATCGCGGTAAGCGGTACATTTACTTGATCGCCAGTCTGTTTTTGGCGAAAATAAATCTGGTTGGCAGGCCCCCAGATGAAGTAGTCTTCCTGCAAGGATATAGAAGGGTAGTCAATCGCAAGGCTGGTGCCGCTCTTAAGTTCTGGTATGCGCCAGGCTACCTGCCACCAAAAATTTCGAGTGGCATCCGCTTCTGCAACCGAGTTTGTGGCGTTGGCGTAGTGTGTCATCCCGGCGGTGATAGCTAGAAATATGACAATGGCGTTTCGTACAATGCCGGATTTTATTTTTGCCAGAATACTTGTCAGGATCATTATTCCGCCAGCCATGGCGGGCAAGGTGTAGCGCGAATAATCGCTGAAGTCAATATGTCTGTTGGCAAGGATAACCGGAAAAAGTCCACCAAACACAGTAAACAAACCGATGATAAAGGTTTCGCGGGACCATAAGCAATCCTGCTGATCATCATTTTGCTTGACAAAAGTTTTGGTTGAGATTACGTGGATTACGGTGGCAGTTAATATCCCAATCATTAGCGCAATGATAAGATCGCGCAGGCGCAAAGGAAACGCAAGAGTATAGAGAGGCACGACCCAGGCCGTGATAATCACATTGAGGCTGTCTTTTATTAAGTAGAGCAGCCACCAGAGCCCGGTATTGAGTGGCGATGAAAACAACTGCCCAATCTGCGCACCGATGTTTGTGGCGCGGCGCTCACTTTGGAATATGAACAATCGCCAGATCAGGAAACCTGCCGGACTGAGCGCAAACATGGCATAACGAGCTGTCAATTCGCACAAAAATTTGAGAAATGACCCGGCATGGGGTCGCCAAACGATGAGTGCGATCATGGCAAAGCGCATGATTTCAAGCCCAATGAAATATTCCATCAAGGCCAGATAGCACCATCCGAATAAGATTGAAAGCGCTGCCAGGCTCCATTTGAGCCATTTTGACTTACTTAAAACGGATTTCACGCTTAATGCTATGGAAATCATCGCCAGCATCAGGCTGAAAAGATGGGCTTGAAAATCAACAGCATTGGGTTGAGATAAAAAACCAGGGTATATAAGAAATAGAGTACTGATTAAAAAATTAGTTCTTCCCCTGGATGGCCAGATCATCCCCTGGGTTGCCCATAACGCCAATGTTCCGCACACCCGATAGATGTAAGCGCTGATGTGATAATACAACAAGTGCTCGCCAAATAGATTATAGAGCACGTACTGCAAGGGCGCGCGAGCGGGCCGGTCACCAGCGAAAATGGTAGAGAAAAAGGCGGGACCTTGAACTCGCGCATCGTACATCAGATACCAATCATCTTTGTAAAATCCATAACGTGTCACGAGGGGCAGATAGACGATGGCAGAGATGAATAGGAATGCTAAAACGATTGGCCAAAAATACCGATTGATTTTCATAATATACTCCGGCAGAAAATACCCCGATCTATTTTACACCGCATAACATACTACGAATTAACTCGGCGTTGTAACCCTGTGGCCACTGTGCATTGGGGGTCTGCTGCAAGCAAATATATTTACGTAAATCCCTGTCAATTTCCTCGGCGGCTGTTAATGCTTTTTCATCCTGGGCGGTGTTGGCGTAGGCAATGATCACCGGCATCCATTCTGTCTCATCTGCAGGCTTCAGGCCTTTTTGAGCAGCCTCATCTGCCAGACGTGCAGCTTCATCGAACTGTTTGTTCTGCAGGGCCAACTCGATTTTTTGATAGCTGTAGCACCAGCCATGCTCCGGTTCGGCACCAAAAATTGTGGTGGACGGTCTGACTGGTTGGGCAGACATGTCGATCAGCCCAATGTTTGAGTATCTGGCATCTTCTTTGATGCGTCCGTCTTCAGAAAATGGCAGCGCCAGGTGTTGTCCGTCCAGCACGTGAACGCAGGAATTTCTGGATGGCATGGAAAGCAGCAAAGCTTTACCGTAATCACGCCGAATATTGATATTACGCACGGTGCGTTTATCGAGAGTTTTAGCATCCAGGTCGAGCAGTAACCCATCTGTTGGCACCTGTCCGGTGACCTGAAGTGATTGTCCGGGATAGTAAGCCATATTGATCGGCCCCCAGATTTCATATTCCTCTGCGAGGCGGAAGCCCTCAGGTAATGAGACAATCAGGGTTGTACCAGGCTGCAGCCCGGGGGCTCGCCAGGATAATTGCCAGATAACGCCGCGTTCTGCATCCCAAAAGCGGCTGTACACGGCTGCGCTGTGATAATGCGTCATCACTGCCAGGCAAATCAGCCCGAATAGCATATACCAACGCGCAGACTGACGCAGAAAATAAAAGGCAAAGCCGCACACTAAAATGGCAACACCTAACATGGATTGGGTGGTGTACCGATCCCATTGCGAGCTGAAGAGTACATTCCGACCGAGCAGCACAATTACTGCCGAAGGAATGGCTACACCGATTAGGCCGATCCACAAAAAATCCCGGTATATTGGGTTGCCTGGATCGGGGTCTTTGCCCACGCGGGAAAACCACAACAAATAAATACCGGCAAGGCCCATGACGATCAATGCTAGCCCTAACGCAGGTAGGAAGGTGCTGAATCGTCCATCGGCGCTGAATTGGTAAAATGGCACAAACCAGGCCAGTACAACAGTCTCAAATAGATCTTTTATATAACCGATTAAAACCTGAAAAAAGCTGTAAAGTGGATTGCTGGCGTAATCACTGAGTAACACATCGATATTGGTGGCGCGCCGCACACTTTTGAAGATGAACAGACGCCAGTATAGAAAGCCTGCCAGCATTAGCCAGTAGGGCCATAGAAATCTCAGCGCACGGATGGCAATCTCCTTGACTGACAGGTGCTGTTCTTTTGGGAGCACATACCAGACCAGTACCCAGCGCAGCACTTCCAGCCCGATGGTGGCTTCATAAAGTCCAAGGTTCAACAATGCGAGCGCCAGAGCCAATAAGGTGGCGCAGACTTTAAGCCAGCGTTTTTGGGATTTGGTGACGTAAATTGTCAGTGCCATCGAAATAAAAATAGCATTTAATCCCAACAAATCAATATTGAAGGTGGCAGCGACTGGTTGTTGAAAAAAACCGGGATAGAGTGCAAAAAGAAGTGCAGCAAAAGTTGTTTCAAGCCTTTTTTCTGGCCAGACCAGGCGCAGCAGCCAGAATACTGCCAGCCCGCTGAGCATTTTCAGCACCAGGGCATAAATTTGCCATAATAAAGTATTCGCACCTATTACTTTAAAGATCAGTGCATAAGCCCAGCCAATCAGCGGTCGGTCGGTTTGAAACAAACGCAAAATGGCAGATAGTCCATCTGGGGATTGGCCCGACCAGAGCATATACCAATCATCGCGGTAAAAGCCTAGTTTTGGGATGAGAATGCCATAGGTTAGGGCTGTGGCGAGTGCAATAAGACCTGCTGCTAGCCAGGGTTCGAGTCTTGCGCTTTTAGAGCCGTTTTCCATCATGGTGTGTATTTCCCGGTTTTTGCAGGGTGTGTAGCCCGGGCGCGCATCGTGATATCGGCTAATTGGAAGTCAAATTCTTCATCAATGTCCACAGCTTCTTGGCGTGGAATCTCAAACATCAAGGGTCGTTCTCCCATGCGGTTGCGCCTGGCAAGCAGGTTTGCGCGGCTAAACAGATAAAAGCAGGAATTCTCCTCAAAGACTGGAGGCAGGTCTTGGGTTTGGAGCAAGATAGCCGGATTGTGGTTAATAGCACGGGTAAGCGCGTCCCATAGTCGGGTTTGCAAGCGCGTGACCGAAAATAGTGAGTCGTAGGCCGGGTATTGCCCCAGAAAGGATTGAATGGCACTTGAAATGGTCCGGGCTTGAAGCAGAGGATTGGTGCTATGGGTCTGGATGTAGAAATCTGATGTGATTTGAGATGTGTCGTATGCCAGGATTTCGTTCATTGGGATGGCATCTGCGCGCAGATGTTCTTGGCGCTCGATGATCCTGACCTGCGGAAATTCTGCGCGCAACCCTGTCATTACTGGTTCTGAATCGGTATCCACCAGGATGGTGGTGATTTCAGGCACGGCCAGCAGAGTTTCGATGATGTACTGGTAAAGCGGTTTACCAGCTAGTGGGCGGTAGTTTTTACCGGGAACGCGTTGGCTGTGGTGGCGCATGGGGACTAGAGCGGTGATTGTGAGCATTTATGGGCATCCTGATTATCGTTTGCTATCACTAATTATACCGAATTGGTGTCACAGCTCGCGCTGGTAGCGATTAAACACTTCTTTTAGTGTCTCGTTGTGGAAGTGAATGTTATCTACTTCAGCAACATATCCAATTGTATGGTTTTGCTGTTGCGCCGACTTGGTCTAAGCGATGTATTCCAACCCGGTAGACTTTCATCATAAGGACTTCTTATCAGAGTGACTCGCGGACGACAGCATTGGCGTTATTACAATAAGGAAGGGATTGGCGCAAGTCAGAATGGTTGGGGAACCAGAGTGCGAAAATTTCATGTTCCGAGAATATTGTGCCAGCCGCAGATGCGGGGCAGCCGCGCTGTTTGGAGTAGGTCAAGGATGTTAAGGGTTGTTCAAACGCTTCAACAAGCGTTTCAGCCAGTTCGGGTAGACCGGGTAAATGTGTGTGCTGGCGATCTCCACTAATTCGTGCGAGGCCGCCGCAAAGACAATATTAAGCGATTGTCCGAAGGCGAAGTCTGCCGGCGCATCGCCCGCTGCAAATGGCTCAAGCGTTTTTCCTCGGTATAGGTGCGAATGATAACTGAACAGGGCATTGTGTGGGAATTACCAGTTGTTATCTTTTTCATAGCCCAGGCGGATCAACATGTCTCCGGCTATATCTTTGAATATTTTTTTGTGCTCATCCTTGAAATATTTTTTCCATTCGCCAGTTTTGCCGGATCGGAAGGTGGGTGAGCGTTTGGGGTCGATGCTAGTTTCGAGCTGGTTGATGATTTCTTCACGGCTGCTGGGAAGCGTATCAACACGCTTTAGGAAGTGATCGACCACCCTGCCCAGGGTTTCACGGCGCTGGTGTATAAAATCTTCAAAATGCAGCGCAAGAACCTGGGGATGGTCGAGCCAACCTTTGTACATGTCAAACCGTTGGGAAATGTCCGGAAATTCGATATCTGCATCTGGTCGGCCCATGATACTGATCTTGAGGCGCACATCGAAATTATTCAGGTTTTCGTTGTAATACCTGGAGTGGGCGTGGCTGGTTTCCATTTCGGTGACATAAAAGACGTGCGAAACAACGATATCACGCGGGTCGCGCAGAATAATATAGGGGATAAACCTGGGTGAGCAAACGGCTTCCACAACCTCTGGCCAAGCCAGCAGGTGTGTCGCGGTCACATCCAGTGGGCACAGGGCGTTTACATACGCGAGTGCTTCCCAAACGCTACGCTTCTTCCCGGTTTCGCCGTCATAAGATACAAAAGGCAGCGGTACGTGCGGTGAGAATGGTGCCACTTTGGAAAAACCCATCAGAACCTGATCGAGCAGATGGGTGCCGCTCTTGGGAAAAGAGTTTGCCATTAAAATTGGCCAACCACCTGCCGGAGCTTTAATATTCGCGAATCTAGCTCGCTGCAGCAGCACTTCGCTGCGGTAAATTCGCAGGCGCAGGCTGTCTCGCAAGGAGGGGGGGATGATGGCAGAAAAACGTTTTTTCATAGAAGGCCAATCTGATTTGGAACGTAGGATGCTTCACTCGCCAAGTAAAAAATCGCCGTCTTGTAGCAAACCCCTGGTAACAGTTTGAAGCGCAGCAGACTCAGGCAGGCTGTGCGGGTTAAACCATTTCAGGCGGGCATGTGTGCCGCGTATCCCGCTTTCCAGAAAATCCCCAAATGGCAGGGATGTTCGATAAAGCTGGTAATACAGAAAACGACGCGCATTGCGGCGAAATTCGGCAGGTATTTCAATTGTATCAGCTGCCAGAAAGTCTTCGAGCATGCTGGTGTATTCAGGGATGGATTGCGGGAAAAAGACAGTGGGATACTGTGTGAAACGCGCTCGGCCCGCACAGAGCACAGCAGCACCCATGATTGACGCTTCCAGCCCGATGGTTGAGTTGTAGATCAATACGAATTTTGAACGAGCGATCAACTCATACGAACTTAATGGCTGCTGGGGTGGCACAAAGATAATGTTCTCCAGGTCATCTGTGTTACGGTTTTGTACCCAGTTTGCAACTGTTTCCAAACTGGCTTTGCGTGTGCGCGACTCATCGGGGTGCGCGCGAATAATAAAAAGCGTCTCAGGGTGGTGCCTGGCGCGTTCCAATAGCAGGTCGAGCCAGGCAAACATATCCTGGAAAACTGTGTTGGCATGCGGTTGGCTGGTGTCAAAAATAACATTGGTAAAAATGGGAATAACCTGCTTGAAGCGTGCTATTTTTTGCAATAAGGTTTCATCGAGACCTTGCATGGAAGCCCAGAACTTCACACCAGCCATGCTAAAGTCACCCTGAAAACGTTTTTGCAGGTATGCATCCAGGCGGGTAGTTTGCGCCTGATTTAATTCGAAGCTTTCCGGGATATCGATTGGGTAAGCTGTTGCTTCACCGTTAGTAAAGAAGGCTGTCATCGGCTGCATTCCAACCTCATGGCTGATGACGTGCAACCCGCGGTGCTGCGCCACCCATTTGACGGTCGCTTCCGGGTAGAACTGTCCGTTGAATACAATTACGCTCTGCGGGTTGGTTTTGACGAGAAATTGTTCAAAATTGACCGCCACATTGTAAGCAGAAGCGATGTATTCCCGCAGGAAAAATCGAGTTGGATCGTCATCGATCAGGTTATGACGCCGCAGAATCCAGCGCAGACCGGGCAAGACGAGCGTCCCCAGCGGGATACTTGTCTGGGTGGAAGATTGAAAAGGATATTCAAATTCCATCAATTCAGGCAATGAAAGGTTTTGGATGGCATTTGCAAGCTGTGCATTACGCTCAAAGCCAAACCAATTCACTTGCGCACCGGTATACAGGGTTTTTGATTGATAAGTGCAAGAAGCGCAGGGTGGTTTTTGGGACGGGGCATCCCGGTTGGTGCCGAGCACACAGCGGGTCATGCCTTTGCGGCAAGCAAAATAGACTACTGGAACTCCCTGCAAGCGCAGGCCCCAGGATGTAAGGATGTGAAATGCGCTGTTCCAGGTAAGGTCATCCAATCCACTGGATGCTTTGAAGAAGGCAACAGGGCGTATGTCTTTGGGTCGGGGTGCAGCCCGTGCCACGCGCAATGCCATGTGAAAAATCCGCCAATTATTAAGGTGGCGGGCAAGGCGGCGCTGGATATTTTGAGTATAGATATCTTTTAACATTGATTGAGCACAGATTGTGACGACCCGATCTGACGACTTTAGCTGTTTATTTTACCAGTCGTTGTTTTTCTCATATCCAAGGTGTATCAGCAAATCTCCGGCCACTTCTTTAAAGGTAGCTTTGTTTGCGGGTGTGAAATGCTGACGCCAGCCCCCGGTCTTGCCGGAGCGGAACGTGTGAGATTTTGATGGTTGTATGGCATTCATCAGAATTTCTAATGATTCGTTGCG
>JBBRWF010000026.1:0-17266 GCA_038249405.1 Anaerolineales bacterium | reverse complement strand
CATGCTTTTATCAATCCAAAAGACGCGCCTTTCATGGTTTTTTTCCTCTCTGCGCTGGTGTTGGGGTTAAGATTTGTGGACAGCCTGGCAGAGCATGGGAAAATAGCATGGGCACGGTTGATTTCTGCTAGCCTGATGCTGGGCCTGGCTTCTGCCATCCGGGTTATCGGGCCTCTGGCTGGCGCGATTATTTTTATTTACTTTGTATTCCTGAAGAAATGGCGCGGTTTTCCGCTATTCATCGCCTATGGAGTCATCGCCGCAGTCACCATGTTCGTCTTTTGGCCTTACCTGTGGGCAGATCCATTAAACCGTTTACTGGAAGTTCTCAAACACATGGCAAACAATCCCACGGAGCTGGCAGTTGTTTTTGATGGTCAGATTTTCAGAGCCAATGAAATGCCTCGCCGCTATCTGCCGCAAATGCTGGGACTCACGCTTACGGAACCCACCTGGCCTCTGTTTGTATTTGGATTACTGGCTGCCGGGCATAGTATTTGGACAAAAAAATGGAATTGGCGTGCACCAGTGTTGGTAATTGGATTATTTTTATTTATGCTAGCCTATGTTGTCAATAATCAGCCTGCGGTGTACGACGGCTTTCGACATTTTTTGTTTATCACACCACCCATTTTCATAGCCATAGGATTTGGATTTCAATGGTTATGGGAAAAAATAAAACATACGCTCTGGTGGCTCATGGTAGTGCTTATGCTGCTGCCCGGCCTGTTGGGTATCCTGCAAATGCACCCGTATGAATATGCCTATTACAATCTGGCAAGCGGTGGTGTGGGCAAAGCATTTCGTGTTTATGAGACCGAATACTGGCTCACCTGTTACAAGGAAGCGTTGGAATGGACACGCGCCAATGCGCCCGACAGCACACTGCATGTACAGCGTGAAATCGGGCTGGCAAAATATTATGCTGGAACCCTGACCTTAAAAAACCTGGATAAAGAAAGCGAAGACCAGGTGCTGCCTGGCGATTTATTGCTTTTGCACAGTCGGGCTAACCTCGATTTGCGTTCCATTTATCGCAAATACCCTGTAATTCATACCATTGGGCGTGATGGCGCGCAATTTTGCATTATTAAATCAAGGGAATAAAGGAAAATCCATGCCTGGCCCGGCTTACCGCATCACCACCCCACGACTTGTGATTCGCTGCTACAATCCAACAGACGCAGCCCTGTTAGCGGCATCTGTGACTGAAAGTCTTGAGCATTTACTGCCCTGGATGCTCTGGGCAGCAGCAGAGCCAGAATCTCTCGATAAAAAAGTGGAACTGCTGCGCCGCCTGCGATCGAATTTTGACATTGGCCACGATTTTGTCTATGGCATTTTTAATTCCCAGCAAAACCGATTGCTCGGCGGAAGCGGGTTGCACTCCCGAATTGGCAGCGGCGCACTGGAAATCGGCTACTGGATTCACAAAGATTTCATAAACCTGGGTTACGCCACCGAAACATCCGCGGCATTGACCAGGGCAGCCTTTGAAATTCACCACGTCAGCCGTGTGGAAATACACTGCTCTGTTGAAAACCTACGCTCGGCAACCGTACCACGTAAGCTGGGGTTCACCCAGGAGGCCACCCTCAAAGAGCGCAGTTTCGCTTATGGACATGCATCCGACCAGATGATCTGGACATTGTTTGCCAAAGATTATCCCAATACTCCATCCGCAAATTTGGAATGTGCCGCTTATGATGCGGCAGAAAGGCGCATATTATGACAACTCACCGCCAACGCGTGGAGGCTTGCCTGGCAGGCCAAATCATTGATCGTCCTCCAGTGGCATTGTGGAGACATTTCCCGGTAGATGACCAGAATGCCGATAGACTGGCAACGGCCACTCTACAATGGCAAAAAAACTATGACTGGGACCTTGTAAAAGTTACCCCGGCATCTTCCTTCGCTCTGAAAGATTGGGGCGTGGAAGATGAGTGGATTGGCGACAGCGAAGGCACCCGGTCTTACACCAGGAGGGTTGTTTTCAACCTGGAAGACTGGTCCAAATTATCCGTGCTGGATGCTGACTCACCACACCTGGCTGCCCAGTTAAAAAGTCTTTCCATCATGCGCAGCGAACTCGGCCCTGATATTCCGCTGGTTCAGACCGTTTTCTCCCCGCTGGCACAGGCTAAAAACCTGGTGGGGGGTGATAATCTGCTGGCGCACATGCGCATGCGCCCGGAATTGGTGGGGCGCGGCCTGGAGATCATTGCCGAAAGCACACGCCGCTTTATCCGCGCGGCCCGCGCCCATGGGCTGGTGGACGGTATCTTTTATGCGGTACAACACGCACAGACCAGCCTGCTTTCAAAGGATGAATTTGTTGAGTTTGGCCGCGCTTATGACCTGCTAACCCTGGAATCCGCCCGCCCATTGTGGCTGAATATTCTTCACCTGCACGGCGACAGTGTTTACTTCAACAGCGTTGCAGATTACCCAGTACAGGCCATCAATTGGCATGACCGCGATACACCTCCAACCCTGAGTGAAGCGCTGCCGCGCACCAAGGCCGTTTTATGCGGCGGCCTGCGCCGGGAAACAATTGTGTATGGCAACGCTCCGGATGTGCAGGCTGAAGCACTGGATGCCATCCAACAAACGGGCGGTAAAAGGCTGCTGCTTGGCACAGGCTGCGTAGTGCCCATCATCGCCCCACACGGAAATTTGCTGGCAGCCAGAACGAGTGTTGAGCTCTAATGCTGCGTGTGATTGCAGGGAAGGCCAAAGGCCGCAAGATTAAATCGGTACCAAGGGACACAACCCGCCCGGTGACGGATATGGTAAAGGAGTCTCTTTTCAATATTCTGGGTGGAGATGTGCTTGATTCACGCTGGTGGGATGTTTTTGGAGGAACAGGCGCAATCGGTATCGAGGCACTGAGTCGTGAAGCGACCTTTGTCCGCTTTACAGACTTGAACCGCCTGCCAGTCATTACCATCAAAGATAATCTTGCCACCTGCGGTTTTAGCAAACAGGCCGAAGTACGGCAAGCGGATGCCTTTGGGCTATTAAAAGCCACACCGGATGCGCAATTTGACTTTATTTACATTGCACCCCCGCAATACAAAGAAATGTGGTCTGATGCGCTCAACCTGCTGGATGCCAACCCAGGCTGGTTGGGCGATAGCGGTGAAGTGATCGTACAGATCCACCCGCGCGAAGACAAAGACCTGCCCTTACACAATCTCCGAAAATTTGACGAACGCAAGTACGGCAGCACTCTGTTGTTGTTTTACGAAAAGGCAGAGTAAATTCTCGTCCCTGACCGGGGACGTGGCAACACCAAAATCCGTTCTATAGTGGGATGGCTGTTTATCGCTATGGGAATTTTCCCACTAATCGCGGGAAGAGCAGCCTGGGAGTTGAAATAGTTTTTGGCGCGTTGCTTGTGCTGCCTGGATAAAGAATATTAAAGTGAAAATTACTTGAAGGAGCCAACCATGGAACTCAAAACCGTCAATATTGAAAAGCCGGAACCCATCAACTTCATTCTGGGCCAGGCACACTTTATCAAAACTGTCGAAGACATTCACGAAGCGCTGGTAAACAGCGTACCGGGAATTAAGTTTGGATTGGCCTTCTGTGAAGCATCCGGGCAATGCCTGGTGCGTACCAGCGGCACAGATGATGAGATGGTCGAGATGGCGTCCAAAAATGCGCTGGCGATTGGCGCAGGCCATTCGTTTATTGTCTTCCTAGCCGAAGGTTTTTACCCGATCAACATTCTGAACGCAGTCAAAAATGTACCAGAAGTGGCACACATTTTCTGCGCAACTGCCAACCCGACCCAGGTGGTGGTAGCTGAAAGCGAGCTAGGGCGCGGCATAGTGGGTGTTATTGATGGGTTTTCGCCCAAAGGAGTCGAAGAAGCAGAAGGCAAGGAATGGCGCAAGGGTTTTTTACGAATGATAGGGTACAAACTGTAAGAGCTGAAATGCTATAGTCACGAAAGTGGTTGACCCGGGTGATAAAATTAAACAGTCGTTCTCACGAGGCCTTATATGAACACCTTTAATCAACCACGTAAAAATCTGCCTTCACCAAAAGCAATCATTCCACGGGCTTTCCCGGGGATTTCTGAGCTCGAAATTGACGAGCTGGTCATGCGCAGTCAGGTCATTAATTACCCGGCGGGTACTATTTTATGCCGCGAAGGCTACCTGGAAAATAAATTTTACATCCTGTTGGATGGCAAGGTAGCAGTCACAAAAACCATTAACAACGTGGAAGAACGCAGGCTAAAGATGCTGAGTGCCGGCGATTTCTTTGGTGAAATGGCCATTATCCACAATGCACCTCGCGCGGCATCCGTAACAGCCACTGATCTGGTAACTGTACTCGAAATTGACAAAGAAAATTTTGACTGCGTTATTCAACGCTCTTCAACCATCTCGCTTGCAATGGTACGAGAAATCAGCAGCAGGCTGCGCGAAAATGATCAAATGGCTGTGGAAGATCTAAAAATGCGCGCCAATGAACTGGCTCAGGCCTACCAAAAATTGGCCGAACAAGATTTAACCCGCCGCGAATTCATCACCAATGTAGCCCACGAGCTACGAACCCCATTAATGGCTGCCGGAGGATTTTTGCAATTATTGCAAAAAGGGGTAATCAGCCAGGATAAACTGCCTGCAACCATCGATACAATTGCGCGGAATATTCAGCAAATTACGACTCTGGTGAATGACATTTTATTCTTGCAAGAAATGGATTTGATCTTACCCAAATTTCAACCAGTGGATATGGTTGCGATTGCACATGAAGTCGCAGAAAAATACCAGGATAAATCCGCAGCAAATTTGCTGACAATACAGATTGAAACAACCAAAAATCTGCTGAATGTCTCAGGTGATCCAAAATCTCTTGAACGCGCACTCATGGCTCTGGTAGATAACGCCATCAAATTCAGTAATGATGGCGGACAGGTGGTGATGCGGCTTTTCGAAGAAGACAAACATGTTGTAATCGATGTGGTAGACCAGGGAATTGGCATCTCGGAAGAACATCTCCGGCATGTATTTGAACGTTTCTACCACCTGGAAAAAAGCGGAGAGAGCCTTTTCAGCGGCATTGGCCTGGGGTTGGCAATCACTAACCAGGTAATCAAGCAGCACAACGGACGCATCTCGGTCAAAAGTGAACAGGGAAAAGGCAGCACTTTTACGGTACGATTGAAAGCAATGAAGGTTATATTTTAAGGTTACCCCCAATATTAAAAAATCCGCGCCCGGTGACTCGGATTTTGATTGCCAGACACTTATTCAACCAAAGTTCACATTGAGTGTGTCGGTTTCATCATAAAAAGATCGCGCTGAAAAGGGCGGAGCCCCGCGCGACATGCCATGAATACGCCCAAGCAGGATGGGTAGATCTTCCACTACCGCTCGATTATTCAAGTCAGCATATTCAATCCACTCCGCCATCCCTTCGATGGAGGGTTGGACAATACCAACGCTATAATCACCGCAGAAAATATACAGGCAAATTCCCGGGTTTTGCCCGGTATCAATCACAACTGTTCCGCACTGCCACAAATCAGCCTGAAGGCCTGTTTCTTCGCTCAGTTCACGATTGGCAGCAGATAAGATGTCTTCGCCCTGCTCAACATGACCACCCAGGCCATTGTATTTATTTGCCCAAAGGCGCTTAGACGGCGCCCCTTTAAGCAAAAGATAGGCATTTCCCTTGCGAAGAAAAATGGCTGTGCGCGGAATGAGCATATACCGTTCACGGTTTACACCCTGGTCTGAGACAGGCATATAACTCCAACAAAAATAGGCCCGCAGGGATTGAAACCCTGCGGGCCTATATTATCAGGCCACAAGCTTGCGGACTTCGTCGAGATGACCGGCGGAGCCAAGCTTCTCGTTCTTAGAAGCAATAAACCTGGCGTATTCCGACATGAAGATCTTGCCAACCGGACGCAAATCAAACTGATCTGGATTGTCACGGAAATACTCGCGGTGTACGCGGGTCCAGACCAGGCGCCCATCGGTATCGATATTGATTTTTGTAACACCCAGGGTGGCGGCTTTCTTGAACTGGGTATCATCGACGCCCTTGGCGCCCAAGAGTTTCCCACCAGCATTGTTGATGCGTTCAACTTCTTCCTGCGGCACCGAGCTGGAACCGTGCATGACGAGCGGGAAGCCGGACATTACTTTCTGAATTTCCGTCAGCACTTCAAAATGCAGACCTTGCGTGCCGCTGAACTTAAAAGCCCCATGGCTTGTGCCAATGGCGACTGCCAGAGAATCACAGCCGGAACGTTCCACAAATTCGCGAGCCTGGCTGGGGTCGGTCAATTTGGCATTCGCCTCGTCAACCGCCACGTGTTCTTCCACGCCACCCAATTGGCCCAATTCGGCCTCAACCACGAGACCTTTGGCATGCGCAGCATCGACTACCCGACGAGTGGTTTCGATATTTTTATCGAATGATTCGTGGCTGGCATCGATCATCACCGAGCTGTAGAAACCGCTGTTGATGCAATCGTAGCAGGATTCTTCATCACCATGATCGAGATGAACCGCAAAGACCGCATCAGGGAACACTTGATCTGCTGAGGAGATCAAGCCTTCAAGCATTTTCTTGTGGGTATAGGAACGGGCGCCTTTGCTAATCTGGATAATAAAAGGCGCCTTGCTGTCAACACATCCCCGGAACAAACCCATGGCCTGTTCCAGGTTATTGATGTTATAAGCGCCAATAGCATATTTACCATAGGCCGCCTCGAACAGTTTTTTGGTTGTGACAATCATTTTAATGTCCTTTCTGGATGAAATACCACTGCCCGCTTGCCAAGCAATTTGCAACCTTTACGGTACTGGCAGCGTAAATGTGAATGTAGTCTGAAAATCAAACTTGATTATACTCACAAACTCAGGCTATAATGAATAAAAATCCTTCCAACTCGCAGTTTTCTCAGGAGGAAACAATGAGCGACTTTTTTGGACGTGTAACCGGAGACCAGGACCCAATCAAAAAACTGGCTTCGTACATACCCGGTTTCAGCGGCTATATTGAACGCGAAAACCGCCGCGCCGCCGACAAGCTGATGCGCGACACTGTTGCCAGGCGCTTTGAAGAATTATACAAACGCCTTTCTGCCCTTCAGGCTGATTTAATCAGCCAGGGCGGCATAGAGTTTATTGATGATATCGAAAAAGCTGCGCTGCAAATTCGCACTTTTACCGATAAGATTCGCAACGCCACTTACGGCTATTCCGGTTTTTTTGATGCCGTCAAAATAAACGAAGCTGAACTGGCAAAAATTTACGCTTTTGATGCTGCTTTTTTTGACCAGGCAGAACAGATCAAAAATGCTATTGACACGGTAGAGGCCACCATGGGTGTCCCTGAGGGTTTGCCAGCCTCCATCCGAAACCTGGTGACACTTGCCCGCCAGAACGTCACTACATACGAGCAGCGTTACGAAATATTCAACAGCTCCAAGTAATAAACACGGAATACCCCCGCAGATTTCTTGCATCTGCGGGGGTATTTTTTGCATTTCTGAGCTGGCACCATTTATCAGAGCAAACCACCTGATTGTAGGACAAACTTACCAGTTTTGTGATTTAATAGGGGCAAAGCGCAATCATGCGCAATAACAGGAGGCACATCCATGTGGACTGAATACATCAATGCCGCAACCACCGAAGAAGTTTTCCAGGTGCTCGCAAAAAATGGTTCCAAAGCACGCATCGTAGCCGGGGCCACTGACTTAATTATCGAACTCGAACGCGGCAGCCGTACTGGTATCGAAACGCTTATCGACATCACCCGCATCCCAGGGCTGAACAGGATCACACTGGACGAAGACGGTGTCATTCACCTTGGTCCGCTCGTCACACATAATCACGTTGCAACTTCCAAACTGATGCGAGAGCAAGCCTATCCACTGGCGCGAGCAAGTTGGGAAGTAGGCGCACCACAAATCCGAAACCGCGCCAGCGTAGCTGGAAATCTAATTACCGCATCACCTGCCAATGACACCATAACCCCCCTTATGGCATTGGACGCCTGGGTGGTATTAGGCTCCGTGCGAGGTGAACGCACTGTAAAACTTCAGGATTTCTACACTGGTGTTCGCAAAACAGTGATGCAAGCAGATGAAATGCTGGTGGATATCGCCTTTAAAGGACTGAATACCAACCAGCATGGAACTTTCGTCAAAGTAGCACTGCGGCGCGCCCAGGCAATTTCCGTGATCAACGTGGCGATTATCCTGACGCAAGATGCGGATTCCAGTATCGTCCAACAGGCTGTCATCACACTGGGAGCCGTAGCCCCCACAATTATTCACGCAGCCGATGCCGAAAGTTACCTTAAAGGGAAAACTCTGACTGATGATGTCATCTCACAGGCTGCCGAACTCACCAGACAGGCTGCCAAACCTATTGATGATATTCGAAGTTCTGCCGATTACCGCCGCGAAATGGTGCGAGTGTTCACCATGCGCGGATTAAAATCGCTACGGGATGGGAAGGAACAGGTTGGCATGCCTGATAACCCGATCACGCTGATGGGAAAATCATATCCGGCAAGCACGACCAAATTTACCAGTACACAGCACACCGAAGAAACATCCATCATTAATACAAAAATCAATGGCAAAGACTACACATTTCAAAGCGGGTTTGAGAAAACACTGCTCAGACTCCTGCGTGAAGACGCGGGGCTGATTGGAACAAAGGAGGGTTGCGCCGAAGGGGAGTGCGGTGCATGCACAGTATTTCTGGACGGAATGGCGGTAATGGCCTGCATGGTTCCTGCCCCACGCGCAAATGGAGCGGAAATTGTGACGGTTGAAGGTCTGGCAATTGGTGACCAGCTGCATCCTGTTCAGGCAGCCTTTCTTGAAGATGGCGCAGTACAATGTGGGTATTGCACGCCAGGATTCATAATGTCAGCGGCTAAACTACTTCAAGAGCAACCACAGCCAGATAAAAATCAAATTGAACAGGCAATTACCGGTAATCTGTGCCGCTGTACCGGTTACTACAAAATCGTACAAGCAATTGAAGACGCCAGCAAAATGACGGAGGTCAAATAATGGCTAAGTACAATACTTTCCAAAAGGCAAAAGAAGCGCCGCGTAACAAAATTCACCCGGTATGGCGTGGAATTGGTTTGATAATCATCTTACTGACCCCAATCATCTCTTGGGCGGCAGCCATGGTGACGCTTGATCTAGGAAAAAGCCAGAAATGGCCCTTTATTTTCTCTCTGGTCGGCAGAATCTACTTTCCAGATATCGTTTACAAGACTCCCTACATATCTATTGCGGCAAATTACCTTTCCAGCATCCCGTACCTGGGTGCGCTCATTTTGTTTTTCATCGTGTATATGATGCTGTTTTCGGGTGTATTTGCCTTCATCAATTCCCTGCTCTATCGCATGGTTGGGCCTCCGCGTTATGGGCCTCTTGACGAACCCGCCCCACGAGTAAAAACAAAACGCTACACGCGCTAACAAATGCAACTGAGGTAAACCATGTTAACAAACATCGTAGGTCAATCGGTACCGCGTATTGACGCCAAAGGCAAAGTAACTGGCGAAACCCAATACTCTGGCGACATTGTCATGCCAGGCATGCTCCACATGAAAATTTTGTTCTCCGGGAAACCCCACGCTCGTATCTTGAGCATTGATTGTAACGCTGCCGAGGCTTTGCCCGGCGTGGCTGTTGTTTTAACAGCCAAAGACGTACCCGTCAACGAATATGGGCTGCAAATCAACGACCAGCCTGTGCTTTGCGGACCTGGCTCTGGAAAAGCTGGCGGAGATATCGTGCGCTTTATTGGGGATCAGGTGGCTGTTGTTGTAGCGGAAACTGAAGCGATCGCTGCCAGCGCTGTTAAACTGATCCGGGTTGAATACGAGGATCTGCCAGTGCTGACTGATGCAGAAGAAGCCTTCCAACCCGGTGCTTACTCCATTCATCCAGAAATAGGCCCATCCAATATCTGCGTACACGACAAAATCCGGAAGGGCAACGTGGAAACCGGTTTTGCCCAGGCAGATGTAATTGTCGAAGGCGAATACCGTGTACCAGTCCAGGAACATGCCTATCTGCAACCGGAAGCGGGGATTGCATACGTCGATGAAAACGGCTTGATCACCGTGAAAGCCGCCGGGCAATGGACGCATGCCGACCAGAAACAGATTGCGCATTCCCTGGGCCTGCCCGTTGAGAAAATTCGTGTGCAATACCCAGCGATTGGGGGCGCATTTGGCGGGCGCGAGGATATGTCCGTGCAAATTGTGTTGGCCCTGGCAACTATGAGGCTCAATAAACCGGTCAAAATTATATGGTCACGAAAAGAATCGTTGATCGGGCACGGAAAACGCCACCAGATGGTTATCCGCGCCAAATGGGGCGCCACCAAAGATGGGAAATTAACAGCAGCAGAAACGATCTTCCTGGCTGATGGCGGCGCCTATATGTATACCAGCAACAAAGTGCTGGGGAACTCCACAATCACCCAGACCGGCCCATACGCCATTCCCAACGTAAAATCGGATGTTTACGGGATTTACACCAATAACATTCCTGGCGCGGCTTACCGTGGCTTTGGCGCGCCGCAAGCACAGTTTATGGCCGAGATGCAAATGAGCAAATTGGCTGAAAAATTAGGGCTGGACCCGGTGGAATTCCGGATGCGAAATGCCCTGCGCGATGGTGATACGCTTGATGTACAAAGCCCACCGCCAGGTCCCATAACGGCAATTCAGGTTATAGAGGCTGCGGCACGCAGAGCCGGATGGACAAATGAAAGCGGTCAATGGCAGTTGGCTGCGGTACAACAAACTGCCGGACCGCTCGCCAGAGGTATTGGCCTGGCAGCAGGTTTTAAAAACATTGGCTTCAGCTTTGGCTATAAGGAAAATTGCTGGGCGAGAGTGGAAATTTATGGAAACGGAAAAATTGAGCGTGTGGTGGTTTACAATGCCGCAGCAGAAGTAGGGCAGGGAAATCACACAATCCTGGCCCAATTGGCCGCAGAAGGCATCGGCGTGTCGTTTGATAAGGTTGAAATGGTGACCATGGATACGCTTAATATGGGCAATGCTGGCTCAGCTTCGGCCTCCCGGCTGACTTTTATGTCAGGCAACGCAGTCAAGGGCGCAGCTGAACAGGCGCGCGCAAAATGGGATGCAGAAGAACGCCCGGCAATTGTCGAATACACTTACCTGGCTCCTGAAACAACACCATTCGACAAGGAAACCGGGAAATGCATGCCAAATTTTGCGTATGCTTATGTAGCACAGGCTGCCGAAGTGGAAGTGGATACTGAAACTGGTCAGATACACATTTTAAAGATTATCTCTGCGGACGATGTGGGAAAGGCGATCAATCCCATGCTAGTTGAGGGACAGATTGAAGGCGGTGTGGTTCAAGCCCAGGGCTATGTAATGATGGAAAACTTCATCACGAAGGGCGGTTATGTGCTCACCGATCAGCTAAGCACCTACCTTATTCCCACTATTCGAGATATTCCTGATGTGGTTGAATCTTTGGTGGTGGAAATTCCAGATGAGCGCGGACCCTGGGGCGCCAAAGGATTGGGAGAACTACCTTACCTGCCCTTGGCGCCGGCTATCATCAGCGCAGTTCATGCAGCAACAGGTGTTTGGTTTAACGAGTTCCCGCTGACGCCTGAGAGGGTATTACGCGGCCTGGGGAAAATATAAGATCATAAAACGCGGACGGGAACAAAGTCACGTGCAAGAGCGTTCACTTTGTATGTGACATTTCATTCCCGTCCGCGTTCTGTATCCGGCACGATCACACATGCTCCTGAGACCTTTGGCATTTTTCTACCAGTGGAAAGTCACAATTCTTGACCACAAGTAATAAACAACAAACCCCTTTATGAAAAAACTTGCCGGGTTAAACCCTGGACTAAAATACCGGCTGGCTCTTTTTGCCATACTGGCGCTTTCATCCATCATCTCGATTGGCATGTTTGCCATGCGTGCCAGAAGCAGTGAAAGCTTTCGGTATGCATTTCTGGTGTGGAATCTCTTTCTGGCCTGGGTGCCCTTCGGATTTGCCTGGGTGGCGTACACAGCAAGCCAGTTACCAAAATTTCTGAGGATTACGTTTGTCGGCGGAAGCGCAATACTCTGGCTGTTATTTTTCCCCAATGCGCCCTATATTCTGACCGATTTTCAACACCTGGCAAAATTAAATTCTGAAGCTCCTGTATGGTATGACGTAATCATGCTGATCTGGTTTTCCTGGAGTGGGTTATTCCTGGGGATCATCTCGCTGTATTTTATGCAGAAAATTATGGACAGGTGGTTTGGCAAACTGGCAGGCTGGATTTTCGTGGTGGCTGTCACCATTCTGAGCAGCCTGGGTATTTACGCTGGTCGTTTTCTGCGTTGGAATAGTTGGGATATTTTGTTAAGGCCAGTGAAAATGACCAGCCGTTTAATTGATAATTTTTCTTTAACTGAAGAACGCACGCTGACTTTTTCTTTTCTGTTCGCACTTTTCTTCTTATTTGTGTATGTAACCATCTATCTATTCGCCCAGCTGATGAACGAGAAAGATTCCAATAATTAACATTTTCCATTTAACAAACACCGTTGGATGTAGGGAACATCCAACGGTAGGTATAAAAGCACTTTTCGGCAGCCTGGCTATCATAATCAGTAGATATCTTTCAACGGCTCTGATCGTAGATCCATGGCTTTGCGTCCCCGGTTTTTACCGGGTTTGCCTTTCGGCAGCCGGGCGATCCTGGTCACTTTCTATGATGACTTTAGACCCACTGGCTTTGTGCCGCCAGCTTTCGCTGGTTTTGCTTTTAGACAGTCAGGCTGTCATGGCGGTTTTCCGCTTTAGACCCTAGACTTTGCGTCGCCAGCTTTCGCTGGTTTTGCTTTTTCGATAGTCAGGCGATCATAGCATATCGCTTTAGACCCTGGACTTTGCGTCGCCAGCTTTCGCTGGTTTTGCTTTTTATCGAAGTGCAATTATATTGTTGCACAAACCATCTTTGAATTCAAGCAATCGGAACTGGTTTTAAGGTGATTTTAAGACAATTGTAAGGTGTTTTTACCTGCTTTTTTCAATTTGATAGCGGCAGAGTGAATAGAAAAGTGCTACCCTGACCTTCGCCCGCACTCTCAGCCCAGATGCGCCCGGCGTGCGCCTCAACAAAGGCTCTGGCAATGGTAAGGCCAATTCCCGAGCCACCGCCTGCAGCGCGTGAGCGGGATTTGTCCACACGATAGAAGCGGTCAAAGATATGGGGCAAACTCTCGGCGGGAATTCCAATTCCAGTGTCCTTAATAGAAAACTGTACTTCATGCCCAACCCTTTGTACGAGAACAGTCACTTCACCGCCGTTGGAAGTGTATGCCAAGGCATTCCCCACCAAATTTGTCAGCACCTGGATTATGCGATCTTCGTCCACTAAAACTTGCAGGTTTTCCACTGCCTGGTTGCCAGGCAGTGAAATCAAGCGCACTTGTTTTTCGGAGAATTGACGCGCCAATCTTTTCAATGTGGTTCCCAGCAAGGCGGATACCTTTACCGGATGTATATCCAGGCGATAAGCTCGGGCTTCCACCCGGCTTAGTTCCTGCAAATCATCCACCAGGCGGCTCAAGCGGCTGGCTTCCATGCGAACCTGCTCAAAGGTCTCAGGCGTGGCGGGGAAGACGCCATCGGTAAGTCCTTCCATATAGCCGCCAATGGCGGTCAATGGCGTACGAAGTTCGTGGCTCACGTCTCCCAACAACTGGCGCCGCATCGTTTCGGTTTGTTCCAACCTTTCAGCCATGCGATTAAAACGTTCAGCCAATTGGCCCAATTCATCAGACCCACTCACCTGCACGCGCTCATCGTAGCGCCCGTCCGCAATACGTTGCGAAGCGCCCATCATGGCTCGAATTGGCGCGACAATTTGCCTGCTAAAGACCACGCTGACCGTGACAGCAACCAAAATCGCCGCTACCACAGCATACCCCAATGATTCAAGTACGCCAGCTCGAAAATTATCGAAACCGACCCCCTGCCCCATTCCAATGCCACGTCCCGGTGCCTTGCCCATCATTCCGGGGACGAGCGTACCATCGATAGTCATGCCATTCTCTGTCATTTGCATATGCCGGCTGTACGCACCCGGAGCAGTGAACATTACCGCAGCCAGCAAAACTGCCGAGCCCACCAACAGCACGGCAAGATAGGAGAGCAAGAGCTTGATACTGATGTGTTCACGAATTATTTTCACGCAGGTTCATCCTCAAAACGATAACCAACCCCACGCACTGTAGTTATAAAATCAGCCCCTAATTTCTGGCGAACATGTCCAAGGTGAACATCCACCACGCGCATCTCGCCAAAATAGGAACCACCCCAGACTTTGTCCAGCAGGTGCTCGCGGGTGAGCACCCGTCCGCGGTTTTCGGCCAGGGCTTTGAGCAGGTCGAACTCGATGGCGGTCAGGTCAACCGGTTGGCCATCCACTGTAACAATGCGCGCGCCAGAATCGATGGCAACCCGTTTGAAAGACAGGATGGCTGCCTCCCCTGAGCCTGTCCCGGCCTGTAAACGGCGCAGCGCCGCTTTAATACGTGCCACCAGTTCACGCGGACTGAAAGGTTTGGTGACATAATCATCCGCACCTACTGAAAGACCAACGATCTTATCCGTTTCTTCAGTCCGCGCAGTCAGCAAGATCACATACACATCTGACTCGCGCCGCAAGCGGGAGAGCAGTTCAATTCCATCCAGACCAGGCAGCATCAAATCCAGCACAATTAAATCCGGCTTGTAGGCTTTGGCAGCTTTTAACCCCGAAGGGCCGTCGGCAGCAGTAAAGACCTCGTAACCCTCAGGTTTAAGATAGGCACTGACCAGGTTGACAATCGAAGGTTCATCATCTATCACGAGAATTTTCGTCATAATGATATTGTAGCAGAATGATGAAGCGGTGGGTAAATGCAGGATAAAGCTATGATAAAGATCGTGTAAAGTGTCAGAGTTCTTCAAACAAAACACCTGCAACAGAACCCCCCAACGCGATAAACAAGTATAATGATAGTATGCCTGAAGATCAAATCTCATCCCTTTCCCGACGTAAAATTGCCATGTTGATTGATGGCGATAATGCCCAGTCCAGCCTGCTACCGCAGATGCTAGTGGAAGCTGGAAAATATGGCATGGTGACAGTCCGCCGTATTTATGGCGATTGGACCACGCCTAATATGAATTCATGGAAGGATGTGTTAAATTTCCATGCCATTCAACCCATCCAGCAATTCCGTTATACCATTGGTAAAAACGCCACTGACAGCGCGATGATTATCGATGCAATGGATATCATGCACGGCAAAGTGGTGGATGGCTTTTGCCTGGTTTCCAGCGACAGCGATTACACCCGGCTGTCAACACGCATCCGAGAATCTGGTATTTTTGTGATGGGCATCGGCGAAAAGAAAACCCCCAAACCTTTTGTGAATGCCTGCGATGTGTTCGTCTATACCGAAAACCTGGTGAGCGAACCGAAACCTGCCAGACCCGCGGTGCGTAAAGTAACCAATACCAAGGGCAAAAAGAAGGAAGAAAAGGAAGAAAAAGAGGAAGCCGACCCCATGCCGATCCTTGCAAAAGCCTTTGATATGGCCGTGCAGGAAGACGGCTGGGCGCGCCTGGACCACATGGGCAATGCGCTTTACCAGCTCGACCCCGGATTTGACCCGCGCACTTACGGACAGCGGCAGCTTTCGCGGCTGGTGGGGAATCTTAAAGATTCTTTTGAAATGCGTTCACAAGAAACCGACGGCTCCAACCTGTTTTATGTAAAAATGAAGGAATAAAAACGTTAGAATAAAAACTGCCGCGGCTGCAAATTTCAGCTCCGCGGCAGATTTTTTTTATGCTAACGTCAAAAATAGTATATGTGACACCTCGAAGAAAGGTTATTTTGCTTTCCAGTGTTTCATCGGCAGCACAAAATCATAGGGATATTCTGCCAGCAGTTCAATCTGACCATCAGGACGCACCCAGTAAGTATCCTCAATACGGAAACCCATGCCTTGAGATGGATAATACAGGCCAGGCTCAATTGTCATTACCACGCCAGGTTTGAGGATATTATCATCGGCAGAGGTAGCTCCACTCCAGGGGCGCTCATGGATATTCAAGCCAACGCCGTGACCAATGGAATGGATATAGCCTTCCAACGGAGCCTGGTAGGTGCGCAGCGTAGGGTGCCCATATTGCTCGTAAAGATCACAGGTAAGCGCCTGAGTTTCTTTGAACCTAGCGTTTAAATCCAGGTTCTCGATCAGTGTATCGTAAACGGTGTGAACCTGATCGTAAAGTTCCTGAGCCTTCGGAGTGGCGTAGCCCAGGCTCCAGGTGCGGGTGAAGTCATAAAAATAGCCCCCACCTGCTTCCTGGGGGTAAATATCAAAAACAATCGTCTGCCCCAAACGCATTAGATCATCTGGATTGCCCAGTGAATGCGGTACGCCAGCATCACGACCAATGGCGAAAATAAATCCTTCGCTTGGAACCGCGTTGCGTTCTGCCAACCACAGGTTGATTTTGTCTTTCACTTCACCCAGCTTGAGCGGCGCGCCGCTTTCCTTTAGCAAAACTTCCTCCGCAGATACCCGGCAGTTTGTGAGATATTCGGCGGTCAGGCGCACAACTTCGGTGGTGATTTTGCCCATCGCACGAATATGAGCCACTTCCGATTCGTCTTTGGTTTCCATCGCCACCATGAAAAGTGAGTTTTCACGAGTCTCACCCACCAATTCCACTTCCGCCATGAGCTTCTGAAAGTGACTCAGCACAGCAAACAGGCTGCCCAGGTCAGTATGGCCGTAAAGCCCCACGCGTCCCTTCACCCCCATGTCCAAAAAAATCAACTTCAGGCGCATGGCTGTCATCAACGCCATATCCCCACCCGCTTCTTTGAGCAAATCCTGCCAGGGAAATTCGTCGTATAAACGCACTATTAATCCAGATTTGGCAGCTTCGTCACGTTCCATGTTATTACAAAATAATACTGCCTGCTCACCCCTCTTTTTGATCAGGGTGGCAGCAGAAACATGCCCACCACCGGTCAGGTATGTCATGGGCGGGTTATGTTCAGCGTTGCCAAAAATCAGCAGCGCATCCATGTTTTTCGAATGCATCAGGGCATCAAGATCAGATTTCATTGTTACTCCGTTAACAGGATGGTTTGATATGAAAATGTTATTTCAACAAAGCAGTTTT
>JBBRWF010000025.1:0-17386 GCA_038249405.1 Anaerolineales bacterium | reverse complement strand
TGTCTCCATTCAATCTCCTCTTTAGTAGAAAGTTTTTTCTCTGCGCTTGGCGGAGCAAGTTGTCTGATAAAAAAGCCTGATAGGTGTGCGTTACACCCATCAGGCGATGCTGACATTATGGCAAAAGAATGCCGCAGTTGGCTAAATAACAAGCCTTTCGGAACATACCTTTATTATCATGCTTTTTCTACTTTTCATACAATGTGTTATTAGTCCGATTCTTGTCACTATTTCCGTTTCGGAAGTATGACAAACTTCCCGACTTGCCCCGCTCACTTCAAACCCGGCTTTTTACCCTGCTCCAGCGTGTCGATCGCTTCTGCCAGTCGCTTTTGCTGTGTCTCCACTTTTTTTGCACTCAGTACCCAGCTCAAATACTGGCGTTGGTGCGAAGGTGGCAGTTGCTGAAAAGTCTGCCACGCCTCAGGGTTTGCCTGGATCTGCTGCGTGATCTCAGCCGGTACCGCCAGCTCACCCCGCCGGATCTGCTGTCCGCGCTCACTGACGCTTGCCGCCGCATCCGGGTTGAATTTTGCCAATCCAACTGATGTCATTCGCCCGCTGGCGATCAGCTTCTCCATGCGCTTTTTGTTGGATGCTGACCAATAGCTGTCTGCCCGGCGCGGGTTGAATTTGCGCGCATATCTTTCTTCATCGATTTTTTGGATGATGCTGTCCACCCATCCAAAGCACAGCGCTTCTTCCACCGAGCTCTCATAATCAATACCGCTTTGTGCGCTGCTGGCTCTGAAATACACCACCCAGATTTCCTGTTCTTTATCGTGATTGGCTTCCAGCCACACTCTCCAATCCGCGCCGCCTGTCGGGGTAAAGGTTTTTGTGATCTTTATATTGAAAAAATCTTCCCCGGCGTGAATATTTCGTGTTGGCCCTTGCGGTAAACCGTTACGCTGCCCCTCCCGCTCACCAGCCATTCCGCGCCGCCTTCGTTCAACATGCCCGTGCGCTCATCGATGCCCAGCAGCGTTAGCTTTGGAAATTTTGCCTGTAAGCGTGGCGCCCAGCCTTTGCCAAACCTGTCGTGATGCGGGATGACAAGTGCGTTTTGCACCAGGTTCAGGCCGTTCTCAACCTTGCCGCTCGCATGATCGTAATAATACTGGCACAGAACCATCGCCCCGGCGCTGCTTCCCGCGATCACGGCCCCGTCCTCTCGGGCCTGCAGCGCAGACAGCCACGCTGCGCTGCCCATCAGCGTCTGACCCAAATAATGGGTGAAGCCTCCCAGCAGGTAGATCAACTTTGCCTGCCGCATTTCAGCATAGATTTTTGGGTCGTTTGCGCTGGCTTTATCGATCAACGGTAGCCAGCTCACATCCGTGGCGCTTGCTGGGCATCACCGAAGATGTCGATAAGTCTGGTCGTTACAACTCCATCCGCACCAAACTGGCATTGCTCGACTACAAGACCCAGGGTCGCGAAATGAACAAACTCGGTGCTGTCCCCGAATACGTGCTCGGCAGCGTGCACGCCCTCACCGAAACCGGCGTGTCCATCATCGCATCCGCCACTGGCAGTCAGCTTGCCTCCTATGCCTCCGGCGCCGCCAAAGTCATCTGGGTCGTTGGTTCGCAGAAGATCGTCCCTACCCTCGAAAACGGCATGAAACGTCTTGAAGAATACACCTTTGCCCTGGAGGACGCCCGCGCCCTCCAGGCTTACGGCATGCACAGCTCCATCAACAAGCTGCTGATCGTCAACCGCGAAACCACCCCTGGCCGCATCACTGTCGTCATCGTCAAAGAAAACGTCGGTTTCTAAACTCTTCCCAACCGGTATCACAGGCGCGCCGCTCAATCTGATCGGCACGCTTTTTTATTTTTGCCTTAAAATACACCAACCTTTTCGGGATTGATCAGATATATATAGATGATGATGGACGAACAACAGGCGATTCAACGACTTAAAAAAGGCGACATCGGCGGACTTGAATTCCTGGTCGCGTGTCATCAAATGAAGGCTGTGCGCACAGCCTATCTGATAACGCGTGACGCCAGTCTGGCTGAGGATGTCGTGCAGGATGCTTTTATCCTCGCTTTTCGCGCAATACGCGGCTTCGATGATACGCGTCCGTTCGAGCCGTGGTTTATGCGCAGCGTGGTCAATGCTTCGTTGAAGATAATGCAAAAATCCGCGCGGCAAATTCAAGTCGGCGTTGAGATCCCTGGCTACAAACCAGCATCAGGTGGAGGCGGTCAGGACACTTGCGGATGTATACAACCGGCTCCGGTTTTCTGGGGTGCCAGCGCGGGATATTATGCCGTACTGCCAGACGCAAATTAAAAGTCATCTTTTCCGACCTGTGGCTATATGGCGAAGCAAAAGACTGGACTCTGGAGTGGCAGCCGTAACAGTAAACATAAAAAGCCGCCAGCCGCGCCGCTCAATCAGAGCGGCGCGGCTGTTTGTATGGCGTATCAACATTGGATTTATAGGCTGCCAACTTGAACAGCACGATTTTAAACGTCTGGAGTTGCAGCAAGCGTCCGTGGGCTTCAACCCCGGTGATTTAATTCCGGCTATAATTCCTTTATCCCTTTACGCCCCCGAGGTCCTCCCATGACTAATACCCTCTTACGAATGGCCATTACCCTCGCCGCCAGCGCCCGCCAACACGGCAACCACCCTTTTGGCGCGCTGCTCGCCGATCAAACCGGCAACGTTTTGCTCACCGCCGAGAACTCCGTCAATACCGCTCAGGATGCCACCGGTCATGCCGAGTTGAACCTGGTACGTCTGGCCTCTGCGCAGCTTTCAGCGCAAGCCCTGGCGCGCACCACACTTTACACCAGCACCGAACCCTGTCCCATGTGCGCCGGAGCCATCTTCTGGAGCGGTATTGGTAAAGTTGTTTACGCCCTCAGCGAGGACGGACTGTATTCCCTGACCGGTGATTCTCCCGAAAGCCTAAAGCTGCCCTGCCGCGAGGTTTTTGCGCGCGCTGGGCGTCCTGTGGAAGTGCTCGGCCCCATGCTCGAAGATGAAGCGATTATCGTTCATCAAGGATTCTGGCAATGACCACCCTCATCCACCAGCGTGTTGAACTCGCTCAAAAAGATCAGAACCCGACTGTTCTGTGCAAAATGCAATCCGGCTGGGCCGTCTTTGGCGATGTCCAAATACTCAACGGCTACTGCCTGCTTCTGCCAGACCCAGTTCCCCCCGATTTGAATGCCCTCTCCATCCCCGAGCGCGAAATTTTCCTGCGCGACATGTCCATCATCGGAGACGCCCTTCTCGAAGTAACCGGCGCGGCGCGTATCAACTACGAAATCCTCGGCAACAGCGAAAAAGCCCTGCACGCCCACATCATCCCCCGCTATGCTGCCGAACCCGATGGACTTGCCAGAGGCCCGGTCTGGTTCTATGACTGGAACCAGGCGCCCCTCTTTGACCCGCAAACCCACAAAACGCTGATGGACAGCATCCGCACAGCCATTCAGCAGCGCCTCCCTGCTGCTTAATTCTCATCTATTAAGCATTCCCTATTTCCTTCGTGTTTGTATGAACACCCGCGTTTCTACTCCCGCAGCGCTTCATCTGCTTTCGCAGCAATATCCGCCAGTTCTTCCCCATGCAGCCGGTTTGCCCGCGCAATCAATGGCAGCGCTGGTGTGATCAATAAACTGGCAAATGTGATCGCCGCCCTTATCGACCACAGGCTCACCAGTCCCGCCAGTGGTCCGCTCGCGATCTGACCGATCGCATCCACTTGCCCCGACATCGAAATCACCGTTGCCCTCGTATCAGAATCAAGCCGCTGGTTCACCCAGGCATCGTACAGCGGACTCATCACATTACGTGTCACGCTCACCAACCACACCGCCCCAATGCTTACCGCCAGCATCGGCGAGAAAGCGAACATGAAAATGGCCGCCGCCAGCAGTGCGGTGATCCCGATCATCGCGCGCGCAATCGACGGCGCATGATTGGCATCCAGCCGTTTTTCCACAATGCGTGTTGCCACGATCGCAAGCACCATGCCGCCCGCTCGCAGCAGCCCAAAGAACGCCACCTCGTTCATCCCAAAGATACTCGGTATCGTAAAGTTATCCACCAGGTATTTTACCCACAACCGGTCCCAGCCTTCGGAATACAGCCCAAAGATCAATCCCACCCCCAAAATCGCCAGCAGGCTTGGGCGTGTGCGCACAGCCCCCAGTCCCTTTTTGAAAATATCGCCCATGTGTTGCCAGGTATTGCGATCTTCCTTTCGCACCGGGTGAAAGCCGTCCTCAGGCATGTAGACCGCCAGCACCAGCGCGATGGCGGCAATCCCCACTCCACCTGTGACAAACGGCAGGTTCACGGCAATATTTCCGAGCGGGATGGCGATCAACATGCCCAGCATGGCGCCCGCCAGGTCAAGCTGGTTGGCGCGCAAAAAAGCCCGGTTGGCCTGCGCCTCGCCAATTTCATCCGAGAGCCAGGCCTGTGTTGCTCCTGATGTGAAGGTGTAACCCAGTCCCCACAGCGCCGAAGAAAGCACGATTGTGCCAAAGTACGGAAAAAATCCCTCGATCACAAAAGCCAGCCCCATGATCACATACCCAATAATGATCGATAGCCGCCGTGAATAGGCATCCGCAACTATCCCCGTTGGTATTTCAAAAAGCAGGATCACCACTTCCACCGTGGTTCCCACCAGCACCAACTGCAAACCCGAAAGCCCCGCCACCGTGGCTTCATAAAATGAAGCCACTACGAAGATCATGCTGAAGAACATGGAATTAAAGAAAATCAGCCCGATATAAAGCCTGTACGCGTCGATTTTTTTCATCTTCTACCTGTAAACTTACATCATTACTTACGCGATTCCCAGCATCTGCGAAGGCTTTTTGGGGAAAAGTGTACCAACCAGCAAATGTGCCATATCGCTGCTCCAATAGCTGTCGGTGTACGAATGCTTCAACTCTTCAAAGCTGCGGTGACCAAAAAGAATCTGCAGAAAGGTCAGGTTGGGGAAAGCCGCATCTCCCCAGTTCTTGGGGTCTGGCTGCCAGGACTCGGCCGTGACCAGCTTGCCTTGTTCAAACACAAGCCGTAGCCCGCCCTTGTAAAAACTGATCTTAATTTCTCCGCTGTGACCCGGGATCAGCGAGTTTTCCAATCGCTGTTCCAGCACTGGCGTGATATTTTTGAGAAAAGCCGGCAGGTCTGCCACCCGCACAAACCAGCTGTAGGGTTCGCGTATGCGCGGCAGGTTGTCGTGCAGCACTTCATACACCGGGTGGCTGCCGTTCAGCGCAAAATTAAACGCCTGGCGGGTTTTGCCTCCGCGCTCACATAGGGTTTTCCCCACTTCCCACATGTGGCGCGCCGCTGCCTGGGTCACCTCCAGCCACGAGACGCCCGCTTTGATTTCAAACGCCTGAACCGGGCAGGAGATGCCCCACGAAAACCACGGGTGCGCCAGGTATCCCACTGCTTCCCCGTTTTCGATGCGTTCAATGATCTCCCACTCCAGCCGTTGCACATTCTTTTCGCTGCGCCCGCTCAGTTCGTATTCCCACACTGCCGAATCGCGTACACTGCTGAGCAGGCTGCGTTTTGATGCATGGTCATAGACTGCGCGGATAAATGGAATATCTTCCTGGCTGGCCGGGCGGAACCGGTAAATTTCCTGCTGCCCCTCGGGTAGCCTGGGCAGGTTAACCTCGAACCCGGACCGGTGACCATCCAGGTCCACGCACATTTCATACCCGAACAGGCGGTAGTAAAAAGGAATGCCCGTGATGGCCTGCACCAATTCGCCGCGTTCCGCGCTCCAGCGGTGGACTTCTTCAATTTGCAGGCGCACCAGCCCCCGGGTGCGGAATTCTGGCAGCGTCCCTACCAATTCCGGGCGTCCCACCCCGAATGGAATCCCGTCATAGCTCCAGGTCTGTGAGATCAGGTTCAGTGAAGAAATGATCCTGCCGCTGGCCTGTTCCTCCACAATCGTAAAGTCGCCTGCCCCAAAGCTGGGGTGAGGTTTCTCCAGCAGGTCGCGCGTCCACTGCCCGATGCTATCCTCTGGAACACTTTCGTCCCCATGGATCATCTGGTTGAATTCGCCCAGCTTTTCTGCATCCGCTTGTGTGGAACGTCGCAATACCAATCCGTCACCCAGGGTGCGGATTATCTTGTTTTCTTGAATGTCTGGCATGTCTTTTCTCCGCAGGACAATGCGGTAACGCCTGCCTGCCTTAATATCCTATCGTTTTGCGGATTTCTTCAATCACCTGCCCGGTGGTCCTATACAGGATCCCGTGCATTCCCACCGTTTCACACCCATCAATGTTTTTCTGTACATCATCCACAAAGATGGCTTCGCTGGCAGCCACGCCCAGTTTTTCCAACGCAAATTCGTAAATACGCGCTTCTGGTTTGGCGATGCCCAACTCCGCAGAAATGGTCATGTGATCAAAGGCATCCTCGAAATTCTGGCTCACGATCCACGGACGCAGATCGTCCCAGGCGTTGCTGATCAGCCCGGTTTTATGTGTTTTCCGCAGGCCGCGCAAAAAGCTAACCAGCTCAAGGTCAACCGTGTCGCCGCCGAAAAAAGCCTTCCGTATGCGCGGCATGTCGCTTTCCGGTAGCTTCAAACGCTGTGTCACATCCTGCCAGTGCTGCTCTTCGCTCATTTTTCCGATCGATGCCAGCCTTGCCGATTTGCATTCAAAGACGAACTTATCCATTTCATCGTAGCTCATGCCAAATTCTTCGCCTAGCTTTGCCCGCAGAGTCTTATCGCCGGTGCGGAGAATTACACCGCCCAGATCAAAATACACGGCTCTTATACCCATAAACTTATTCCTGCGCTTCCAGCATCTTTTTGTAAACCGGGTTCAACTCAAATACTTTTTTGGCCAGCTTGGTCGAGCGGCGGCACTTGGGGCAGTGCGCGTCGTAGTGCGCGTGATTGTCCGCCTTCACCATTTTGATCGCCTCATCAATTTGTTCGTGATTGAGAGAGAAAGGTACTCCGCAGAATGAGCATTTGACTTGCATTGGTTTCTCCTTGTATTTGCTAAAAACCAGACCATCTCTGGCCGATTTTGTTTAGTTGTCTGGCCCATTGGCCTACAGAATAGTGTATCTCATAATTTCATCCGCGACAAAGTCCAGATTTGTTTCACGCTTCTTCCGGCTCGCGCCCTGCGCGGTACTCTTTCTCATAGATCACAAATTCGCTCGCCACACGCATCCCGGCTCGCTCATACAGCCGCGTCGCCCCGCTCGGGTTGGATGCGTCCACGCCCAGCCCAATGACGTTTTCACCCCGCCGCTGGAACTCGCCAAACGAATGCAGCAGCAGTGCCATGCCCAGCCCCTGTTTGCGCCAGGGCCGCCGCACGCCCAGAGTGCCCACCCAGCCAATCTCATTTCGCAAACGGCAGGCCGAAACCCCGGCGATTTGATCCCCATCCCAGGCGATATGCCACAGGCTCGGGTCAAAAGTTTCGCGCTTCAGTTTGAGCAGTTCCCAGGTTTCATACTCCATCGGCGTATGTCCCCAATGATCAGCAAAGGCCTCTTCGATTGCATTGAATACCTGTCGCGCCTGCCGCTCGCGCACAAAGGGCCGCAGCTCCACTCCAATCGGCCATACTGCCGGGGCTGTCGGTTCGCTCAATTGAATCTCCATCCGCCACGAAAAGCGAATGGCGCTGAACCCGGCCGCCTCATGCATCTCGCGCCCGGACCGGTCGTGCGTGTCTAGTCCGTTGCGCACATAAACGCGCAGGTCGGGCGCGGCTAACGGCACTTCCTGTTGGGCACGTTCATCCAAAACCTTCAGCAGCGCGCTGCCCACGCCCAAGTCTCTAAACTGCGGGTGGACGTAGCCGTCACCCTGCAGGTTGGAGTGTTCATATTTGTCAAAAAACTCTTCATAGCCAATTACCTGCCCGTCCTGCGCGCATACCACCCAGGCATCTGTTTCGAGCTCGAAGCCGGGCGCCTGCCATTCCAGCCGCAGATCGTCTTTGCTCAAAGCCACACTCGTATCGCCATCTGCCTCGCAGACAGCATAAATTAATACCGTGATAGCCTCCAGATCGCTCCAGGCAGCCGGCCGTAGTTGGTACCCCGGGGGAAGATTGATTTCTCTCATGACGGTTTCCTTAGCTAAAATTCACATCCGCTTTGCGCATATCTTTTTCGTAGATGTCGTAAGTACTGCTGTATTCATCCACGTTCAGTAGCCTCAATGCACCGGTTGTCTTATGCGCTTGCCGGGCGGCCGGGTTCTGCCTCTCGGCGCGTTGCCAGCCCAGGTGTTCGCACAAGGCTTGTGCGTTTTCAAGCGCATGAGGTGCGCCAAAGCGCGGCACCAGTTGCTGCTGGTTTGGCAGCATATCCATTGCCAGGCGAACCCGGGCTTCAGCCCAGCATAAAAGTGTTGTGCCAACGCCGCGCCCTTCATAATCCGGGTGCACGCAGCCCCACAGCCAGGGTTGTACATCTTGCAGCCAGACCTCTATGTAACCTATCAGATGCTCGCGCGGATCAAAGATCAAACGCACATCCATGGCTGGGTTAAATTGCGTGGCCTGCCATTCCTGGCGTATTTGTTCAACGTGGCAGGCAGCACTGCCGTTGATTTGTCTCTGGTTGAAGAGATATAAGATCTCTGCTGCATCGTAGAATGTTGCGCCGCGAAAGGTATACCCATCTGGCAGGTAACTTGTTACTGAGCGATGTAAAAGAGCCATGATGGCCTCCAGGTCAAACAAAGAAGCAGGTCGAAAGCAAAGTCCCTGTTCTTGAAGTGCTTCAGGGTGTCTTTACCGGTGGGTCTGGCAGACTGATCAGCCGTGCGGTTTTGATAAAAGTTTTTGAAACATACTGTCTCATCGCGGAAAGCAAGCCGACAGCGCCGTAATTGGGGTTGAATTGAGTGTTTGTCATCATAAGAGAGTCTCCTCGTAATTTTTTGATGGTTGATTTCGTTTTTTGTGTGAACGTGTCGTTCTTTTCAGCGTGAGCCTTGGTCTTGAAAATTTGCAAGCCATTCTTCTCGCAGGATTCCCATAAAAACCAGGTCCCAGCGTTTGCCTTCGCGCAGCAGCATGTTGCGCATTTGGCCTTCCAATTTGAAACCGGCCTTTTCATAAGAGCGTACCGCTCGTTCGTTATACCCAAACACATCCAATGAAACACGCTGCAGGTTGAGCTCCATAAAGGCATAGCGCAGGATCAGCTGCATTGCCTCCGTGCCGTAGCCCTTGCCCCAGAAATCCGGTTCACCGATGCCGATGCCTGCAAAGGCGTCTCCATGCTGTTTCAGGTTGCCGCCCAGGCCGGTCGTGCCGATCAGTTTATCGCCGTCCATCGTGCGGATGCTGAATTCATGTTCCAGCCAGTCATCCAGGTGTTTCTCCATCCATTCGCGCGTGGATTTGACAGATTGAACCGTTGCGGGGTCCATATCTGCCAGCCGCATGTATTCGCTGTTGGTGTGCCACTTTGCCCAGCTTTCAGCGTGCTCCGGGTCAACTGCAGCCAGCCGTACCAGTTTTCCAGATAAGAGATTGGTTTCAATCATCAGCTTTCTCCAATTATTCTTTCCACTCATCCACCAGCAGGCCCAGGCCAACTGCGTCCCAGCGTCTGCCGTCTCGCGCCAATGCTTTCTGGCGGCGTACTTCTACACTGAACCCGGCATTACGAAAAAAAGCGAGCGCGGGTTCGTTGTACTCAGCCACTATTGCGCTCAGACGGTACATATTCAGCTCAGAAAATGCGTAGCGCATCAGCATGCGCAGCGCCTCAAAACCATTACCTTTATGCCTGTCTTCTGCCGCGCCGATGCCCATCGTGATATAGGCGCTGCCATTGGGCCAGGAAATCCATTTCAGGTTGCAAAAACCTAGCATGCGGTCATCCTCTTTGGCGCGGATGCGGAAGTGGTACAGCTCATTTCTTTCCGCCATCTTTTTCTCCAGTTCCTCATACTTCTTCTTCACCTGGAAGACCGAGAGCGGCCGCATTGGGTCAGTGTACATCATGCGCATAAAGGCTTCATCGTGTGTCCAGCGTGCCTCAACTTCCGGGTCGGTTTCGTGGTTGATGGCGCTCAGTCGGACTAGTGTTCCATCAAATAACGGGGTTGCGATATCCATTGCAGTTCCTTTCAAGATAGAAAACAGATGATCAAAAAAAAACAAAACGGCCACGGGTTTTACCGGTGGCCGTCAGAGCATAAACTGACAAATAAAAAGGCCACGGGCGGGTGCGCCGTGGCCAGTGTTTACGAAACTTCGTATAACCTAACTGGAAACGGGCGCAATTCGAGAATCAACAGCCACTTCACCACCAAAATTGCTGGCAGCGCGGGTGCGAGTGATCGTGTTGAGAGAAATGTTGATCATGAAAAGCGCCTCCTTTCGTTAAGATTAATTTCAGGTGAGAGTTTATCACGCCCTTTTTGTCCAGTCAAGGAATTCGTTAGCAAAAAAGCCAGGTTTTTACGAAGTTTATTTGGCGGTTGTGGCGGATGTTTTTCCCGCCACAACTATCAGATCTCTTTGCGACGGCATCCCGAATGTCCCAGTCGGGATGCCGTCTAATCAAACATTAATCAGCCGCAAAATCATTCAGAGTATAATGGCCCGAATAATCCACAAAAAGAGGCGCATTTTAATGTCCATTCAGTCTTCACCAATTCCACCCCTTGCCCCCGGGCTGCCCTTTGTGGGCAGCGTCCTCGCCCTGGCCAATGATGCCCAGGATTTCTTCTATACCCAGTACCGCAAACTGGGCAATGTCTTTCGCGTGCGCGCCTTTGGTCAGGAATTTAAGGTTCTGGCGGGTCCCGAGATCAATATCATGATGGCTACCCAGATGGATGCTTTCACCGCCTGGGATATCTGGGAGCCGGTCATATCCGATTTCGGCGGTCGCAAAACCCTCACCATGCTCGAGGGTCCGGAACACGCCCGGCTTCGCCGCCTCATGCGCCAGAGCTTCTCGCGCGAAGCGTTTCTATCCAATATCCCCCTGGTGGTTGACCTGACCAAAGATTTCCTCAAAGGTCACCGCCTCGGCGAGCGCGTGCCCGCCGTCTATTTTATGCAGCACCTCACCGCCAACATCCTCGGTACCCTCAGCAACGAACGTCTGCCGGGCGAATACTTTGACGATATTGTCAACTGGTGGAATGCGCTCATCAACGTGCACCTCGCGCATCTCAAACCTGCCAGCAGCCTGCAGACCCCTGCTTATCTGCATGCCCGCAGCCGCGCCAAAGAGTTTGCCATGCTCGTTTTTGAACAGCGCAAGGCAAACCGCCCTGCCGGTGATGAGGATAACTTTCTGGATAACCTCTCCGATGCCGTTGAGCAGGATCCCGATTTCTTGAGCCGGGATGAAGCCCTCTTTCTTACCCTGGCAGGTTACTTTGCCGGTCTGGATACGGTTGCGAATGTCTCATCCTTTATGCTGTATGAGTTGTTGAAACATCCCGATATTCTGGCAGCCGCCCGCGCCGAAGCCGACCTCGCCTTTGCTGAAGGTCTGCCCACGGCTGAATCCTTCCGCAAAATGCCTATCCTCCACGATGTGGCTCAAGAAACCTTCCGCCTCTATCCCATCGCCGGGGCGCTCGGACGCATTGCCGCGCGTGATTTTGAATTTGCCGGCTATACCATCCCCAAAGGTGAGCAGTTCATGGTCGCCACAGCCGCTCCTCATTTCTCCACCGAGTTTTACGCCGAACCGTACAAATTTGACATCCAGCGCTACCGTGAACCGCGCAATGAGCACAAGAAGCGCGGCGTCTTTGCCCCCTTTGGCGCCGGGGCGCACACCTGCCTGGGCGCGGGGCTCGCCGAAGTGCAGATCATGCTGTCAGTTGCCACCCTGCTGCATTACGCCGACTTTACCATCGACCCTGCCAATTACAAATTAAAAAAGGCCTATACGCCTTCCATGACCCCCAGGGGTTTTGGCATTAAGCTTACATCCTGGCGGCATTAATATTCAGATGTCTGGCCTTTTTACTGGTGCTCATCCTGTACAACGAAAATATTCGCCCTCTTGCTTTGTATTTACTCACGCGCCCTTTGTTTTGGCACTTAACCATCCTGGTTCTGCTGCTCGGACGAATAAAAATCGAGTGTTTGCCCCGCCAGTGGAGTTTCGCCGCCAAACGCGGCGAAACTCCACAAAAAGAACCTCCTTCACCCCCTTCCCGATTTTGGGAAGGTGGCAGGGGGATGGGTTATCGCCTAAATCAGCCACCTCGTGAGTAAATACCTTGCTTTTACAGAAAGCTTGTTCTAAAATAAGGTTGACGCTCAACTTTATCCTACCCGGAGAAACCTTATGAGTACCCTCCCCCAGGCTGTTCAGACTCAGATCAGTAACATCGAGAAAAAGACCGGCAAAACCCTCATAGAGCTTGCTCAGATTGTCAAAAACAGCGGGCTCAGCAAGCATGGCGAAATTCGCTCAATGCTGATCGACCAGTTTTCGCTCGGTTACGGCGATGCCAACGCCCTCGTCCACGCTATTTTCGAGACAGACGGCACCCGTGCCGCTGCAGCCAGCGGGCTGAGCGGTGACTCCTTCCTCGATGAAATCTACAGCGGTCCAAAAGCCGCCCTGCGCCCCATCCACACCGCCTTGCTCGCACAGCTTGTCACCTTTGGCGAGTATGAGACCTTGCCCAAGAAAGGCTATGTCAGCCTGCGCCGCAAAAAGCAGTTTGCCATGCTCGGTCCCGCCACCAACACCCGCGTTGAACTGGGGCTCAACCACAAAGACCTGCCGCAAGACCCGCGCCTGCTCGTGCAGCCCACAGGCAGCATGTGCAGCTACATTGTGCGCCTCACCGATGTCTCCCAGGTCGATGATGCCCTGCTTGCCTGGCTGCGTTCCGCCTTCGATTCAGCCGGATAAACCACTATGTCAACACACATCGAACCAGCCTCAAACAGGCCTATACCCACCTTACCCAACTACTCCGGCAAAACCCCGCTTGGAACGAAGACTCCATCAGCGCTGCGCTGGCGCTGATGGTCCACACTGCCTATCACCTCGGCGAGATCCGTCAGGCGCTATGCGTGCTGACTTGAATTCATCCATAATCAATCAAGGAGTCTTGCCTTATGCAGGTGATAAACCTTGCCCAAAAATTTGATCTTTTTAATGAATATTGGAGCCCGCGCATCGTGGGTGAGTTGAATGATGCGCATGTCAAACTGGCAAAGCTGCAGGGCGAGTTTGTCTGGCACAAACACGATCAGGAAGATGAAATGTTTTTCGTGGTCAAAGGTAGGCTGCAGATTAAACTGCGTGATAGCGACCTGTGGATCAATCCCGGCGAATTTGTCATCATCCCCAGCGGTGTGGAACACTGCCCTGTTGCGGACCAAGAAGTCCAGGTTATGCTGCTGGAGCCAAAATCAACCCTCAATACCGGTGACCGGCAAAACGAAAGAACCGTTACCCCGCGCTGGATATGATAGGTCTGAAAGAAAAAAAATTAATTTTTAAATTGTGCCTTTTTGTGCATATTTGTGCATAATTGTGCTTTTTTGTGCCTTTTCAGCGCCTGCAGGGTTTTGTTCCATGAACGCTGCAATCCGTCTTAGTGGTCTCAGGAAAATATTCCGATCACAAAATAATGATGTCGGTTCCCCGCACAGGTTAAACTTTGGGTTTCTCCGTATGCAATCTGCACTCTGCGGTGAAAGCATTTTATAAACAAGGATCAAAACCATGCAGCTTATCAGTGTCAATATCGGGCAGGAACGAGCCCAGCAGAACGGCCAGCGCCTCGAAACAACCGGCATCTACAAACTGCCCACTGACCAACCAGTCCAGATCCACTCGCTCGGCGTGCAAGGCGACCTCGTCTGTGACACAAAAAATCACGGCGGCCCTGACCAGGCGCTCTATGTCTACGGCCTGCCAGATTACGCCTGGTGGTCGCAAGAGCTTGGGCGTGACCTGCTCCCCGGCACCTTTGGTGAAAACCTGACCGTCAGCGACCTGGAAAGCGCCGCATTCAAGGTCGGCGACCGCTTGCACTTTGCGACCGTCATTCTTGAAGTCAGCGCCCCGCGCATCCCCTGCGGCACGCTCGCCGCGCGCATGGCCGACCCTATGTTTGTAAAACGCTATCGCCAGGCCGTGCGCCCCGGGTTATATTGTCGCGTCATTCAGCCCGGCCCCATACAGGTTGGTGAAGACCTGCGCGTCGAACCCTACCAGGGCGAAACCATCTCCATCGTAGAAATGTTTCACGATTATTACGAAAAAGACAAAAGCGAAGCCACCCTGCGCCGCCACCTGCTCGCTCCCATCGCCATCCGCGCCCGCCTCGATCTTGAACAGGACCTGCAAAAACGCTTTGCGAAGTAACAGGCTCTAACCAATTTACCAGTCTGCGCTTAATGCCTTAAAACCACATTCCTGACCCCGCAGGGAAATAATAGTAGCGAAAAAGCAAACTCTTTCCATATTCTTATCAATTTCATATATCGATTCACCATCCTTTTTTGGTAAAATGAAACTCGACCGTTCTGGTCTGATTGAAACGTCAGGACAATTCGCCCTGACCAAGGAGAATTTTATGGCTGGTATGGAACGCTTTACCCAGCGAGCACGCAGGGTACTCAGTCTGGCGCATCAGGAAGCTGAACGCGCTCATCATAGCTCCATCGGAACTGAGCATTTGTTACTTGGCTTAATTGAAGAAGACGGCGGCGTAGCCGGGCGTGTTCTGCGCGAAATGGGCATGGAGACAGATCGGGTGCGCGAGATGGTTCTGCGCCTCAACGGGGAAGGCAAGAACCCTCCGGATGGCAAAATTGAACTTTCCAATGACACCCAGCAAGTATTGGAATTTGCCGTGGATGAAGCCCGCCGCCTGGGTCATCACTATATTGGTACCGAGCACCTTTTGCTGGCGCTTGTGCGCACCGAAGGCACCGCTGTCGAAACGCTGCGTCGCCTCGGCATTACCCCGGATGAAATTCGCCGTCAAACCCGCCGTGTCCTGCAAGAATCATCCTCAACCCCTCCCGCCGCCGCCCCCGTGGGCGCACAGAAGGGCGAACAGCAGAAAGGCGAAAAGGGCGGCAAGACCCCCTTGGTCGACCAGCTCGCAACAGACCTGACCACCAAGGCCGAACAGGGTAAATTGGACCCGGTGATTGGCCGTCAGAAGGAAATTGAGCGCGTCATTCAAATCTTGGCGCGCCGTACCAAAAATAACCCCGCCCTCATCGGTGAACCGGGCGTTGGCAAAACCGCCATCGTTGAAGGGCTTGCCCAGCGCATCACCGAGGGCGATGTACCCGCTCCGCTCATGAACAAGCGCGTTCTCATGCTGGATGTCGGCTCATTGGTAGCAGGTACCATGTACCGCGGCCAGTTTGAAGAGCGCCTCAAACGCGTCATCGACGAACTCAAGCAGTCCGGCTCCATTCTCTTTATCGATGAAGTCCACATGCTCGTCGGTGCTGGCGCTGCCGGTTCATCTGTCGACGCTGCCAACATCCTCAAACCGGCTCTTTCCCGCGGTGAACTGCAGGTCATTGGCGCTACCACCCTCGATGAGTATCGCAAGCATATCGAATCAGACGCCGCCCTCGAACGCCGCTTCCAGCCCGTTCAGGTCGATGAGCCCTCCGAAGAAGAGACCATCCAGATCCTCAAAGGCATCCGCGGCGCATACGAAGAACACCACAAGCTCGTCATTTCTGACGAAGCCCTCGAAGCCGCCACGCACCTTTCGGCCCGCTATGTAACCGAGCGCTTCCTGCCCGATAAAGCCATCGACCTCATCGACGAATCCTCCTCCCGTGTGCGCATGTACAAATCTCCCGCCGCCAAACAGGCCAAGGATTTATTCACCCAGTTGCGTGAAGTGCGCCAGAGCCGTTCCCTCGCCCAGGAAGAAGGCAATGTCGAAGAAGTCCGCACCTGGCAGGATCAGGAAATTGGCATCGAAAACCAGTTGGAGCGCATGCGCACCGCCTGGGACCGCGCCAACAGCCCCGTTGTCAGCGCCGAAGATATCGCCGAAGTCGTCTCAATGTGGACCGGCGTCCCCCTCATGCAAATTGCGCAGGAAGAGTCTGAGCGCCTCCTGCACATGGAAGATGAACTCAAAGGTTCAATTATCGGTCAGGATGACGCCATTGAGGCCATTTCCCGTGCCGTCCGCCGCGCGCGCGCCGGTCTAAAAGACCCCCGCCGCCCCATCGGTTCCTTCATCTTCCTCGGACCCACCGGTGTCGGCAAGACCGAACTGACCAAGACCCTTGCCAAATTCATGTTTGGCAGCGAAGATGCCGCCATTCAGCTCGATATGTCCGAATTTATGGAACGTCACACCGCCGCCCGTCTTGTCGGTGCCCCTCCCGGATATGTCGGCTACGAAGATGCCGGCCAGTTGACCGAAGCCCTGCGCCGCCGCCCATACTCCATCGTTGTTTTTGACGAAATCGAGAAGGCCCATCCCGAAGTCCATAATATGCTCCTGCAGATCATGGAAGAAGGCCATCTTTCCGATGCGCGCGGCCGCAAGGTCGATTTCCGCAACGCCATCATCGTCATGACCTCCAATGTCGGCGCAGATATGATCAAGAAGCAAGCCTCCCTCGGCTTTGCCCTCAAACGTGACGAAGTCACCGACGAGCGCCTCTCTTACGAAGATATGCGCAAGAAGTTGACCGAGACCCTCAAACGCGCCTTCCGGCCCGAGTTCATCAACCGTGTCGATAACGTCATCGTTTTCCGCTCCCTCAGCCGCGAAAACATCCAGAAGATCGTCCAGCTCGAACTGGACAAGGTCTCCCGCCGCCTGGAAGACCACCGCATCACCCTCCAGGCCACCCCCGAAGCCCTTTCCCTCCTGGGTGAGCAAGGCTACGACCCCGATATGGGTGCCCGCCCCCTGCGCCGTGTCATTCAGCTCAAGGTCGAAGACCAGCTCTCCGATAACCTCCTCTCAGGAGCCTTTGTCGATGGCGATCGCATTCTTGTCGATGCAGCTGAAGAAGGCAAGATTACCCTCACTCGCCTCGAACTGCCCGAAGCCGCACCCGAAACTGCTGTAGATGCCGCTCCGGATATCGCCCCGGCCCCTGAGCCCAGCGTATAACCCCCAGGCTGCCTGCCGCCTGCCGCAACCCCGAACCCAAACCAACCTGGCAGCCCACCGCCAGGTTGGCTTTATAAAATCATCCTGAAAGGAACTCGTTTAGTCAAGGGCTTTTTGCTTTTGCTGGAAAAATAACCAGAAACCTGTAGTTCGTAGGTTTGCCCCGCTTGTGGAGTTTGGGGGCGGATTTTGGGGGGAACAACACAACAAAAAATTTAAACCCAAACAAAACGACTAGTGGGGAGTGGGCACCGAGGA
>JBBRWF010000024.1:0-17458 GCA_038249405.1 Anaerolineales bacterium | reverse complement strand
GGGCCAAGGAAAAGCTCTACCAGCTGCTAAACTATCGCTACAACGCGGAGCTTCCTACTGTCATAACTATCGCGGTGGATATGCTCAAGGATATGGATGAACGCATTCGCACGCGCATCCGGGATGAACGCATCTGTCACATCGTGCCCATCGCTGTTCCGGCTTTTGTAGGCGCTAAAAAGAAAACCATGCCTGCTGCTAGAAAGCGTCGCTCCATCTAAACTTGCTGTATTGCAAAAAATCCCATCGGGTGTGCTTCTGTAAAGAAGCACACCCTTTTGTTTGTCAACAGATTTGTGTACAAATGTGCATACTTGTAAATCTGTGAAATTGGACTTAATATTCTCAAAAATGCCCTCCGGGCTCTTGCCATGTAACCTCTTTTTTGGCAGGCAATCTGCAGTTCAATAGGAAAAATTTGACTTGAAAGCCTCCTTCTAAACCTGCCTTATCGCTCAGCACCGCTTCACGCAATAATATTGCCAGCAAGAATAAAATGAAACGGCACTGAAATGATTATGGTCTTGAAAACGTGTACAAATGTACATATAATAATAGCATGACCCTGCCGCAGCCCAAAAATGGGAAAACACGCATTACCATCCGTCTGGACGATGACGTTCTGGATTGGTTTCGCGAACATGCCCTGGCTGTCGATGGCGATAATTACCAGACCCTCATCAATCGCGCCTTGCGTCAATATGTGCAGGATTATGAACAACCTCTCGAAGAAATCCTGCGGCGTGTAATCCGCGAAGAATTTTCCGAAGTACGCGCTGCACAGCCTGCCCCAATAACCTACAAGACCAATACCAGGCTGCCGCGCTAATATGAAGCTGTCCACCGGTCTCATGCCGCAAGGCATATTGAAAGCATATCAAAGAACTCCGCGCCTAATTTCACCATCCCTTTCTCATTTATAATGAGAATCGAGCATTCGTCTCTCTAAAGAATAAAAAAAATGATGTCAAGCCAGCCTGTTCGAGAAGAAGAACTCAATATCCTCATACGCGCAAAATATCCCATTTTGTATATTGTTTCATGGGAAGAGCGGCGCATTGAACAGATTTTGCGCCAGGTGGCCGGGCAGTTGCGCAAGAAACTTTACGGCTGGACCATCACAGATGGCCTTCGGCCTCTTGATGATTACGATGGCATGTTGCCCGATTCATCCACCTGCGCCCCGCTGCGCGTTCTCGATATGATCGTTGCTTCGCAAGAAGCCGCCATTTTTGTTCTGAAAGATTTTCATCCCTTTATTGATGATCAGCACCCGCTGCAGGATCAGCCCGTCATTGTCCGCCGTCTGCGTGATATTACCAATCACTTGAAGGAAAGCCGCAAGACGCTCATCATCCTCTCGCCCATCCTGCGCTTCCCACCCGAACTGGAAAAAGACATTATCGTGCTCGATTACGCGCTGCCGACTCCCGATGAGATGGCGCTGTCACTCGATAGAGTGATCCGCTCGGCGCGTGAAGTCGGCAGCGTGAACGTAAATTTGCATCCGGATACAAAAGAAAAGGTGCTCTCGGCTGCCCAAGGCATGACCTGCACCGAAGCCGAAAACGTTTTTGCCAAATCGCTGGTAATGACTCGCAGTCTGGAAGTGGATGTGATCATTGCCGAAAAGAAGCAGATCATCCGCCGCTCACAAATCCTGGAATATTTTGAGGCCGCTGAGGATATGGCGCTGGTTGGGGGTATGCCGCTGTTGAAAGAATGGCTTTCCAAACGCTCATTGGCCTTTAGCGACCGGGCGCGCCAGTTTGGTTTGCCAGAGCCAAAAGGCCTGCTGCTGCTGGGTGTGCAGGGCGCCGGTAAAAGTCTGATCGCCAAAGCCATTGCCAGCCAATGGCGGTTGCCCTTGCTGCGCCTGGATATGGGCAGCCTGTTCAGTGAGATGGTCGGTTCATCCGAACATAATATGCGCACCTCCTTGCGTCTGGCCGAATCTGTCTCCCCTTGCCTGCTTTGGCTTGACGAATTGGAAAAAGGTCTGGCAGGTATCGCCAGTTCGCATCTTTCAGACGCAGGCACCACGGCACGTGTTTTTGGCAGTTTTCTCACCTGGATGCAGGAGAAAAAGGCGCCCGTCTTTGTAGTTGCAACTGCCAATGACATCAGTATTTTGCCGCCCGAAGCCTTGCGCAAGGGTCGCTTTGATGAAATCTTCTTCATCGACCTGCCCAGCCTGCCTGAGCGCCGCGAGATTTTTGCCATTCATATTGCCCGGCGCGGGCGCGATGCGCGCAATTTTGATATTGATCAACTGGCGCGGCTCAGCGAGAGTTTCTCCGGCGCAGAGATTGAACAGGCCATTATTTCCGCCCTGTATGATGCTTTCGAAACCGGGCGCGATCTCACCAGCGAAGATATTGCCAATGCCATTACGCACACCGTTCCCCTGGCACAGACCATGGAAACCCAGGTGAATGCCTTGCGGGTCTGGGCGCGCACGCACGCCCGCCTGGCTTCGCCTATTAGCTGGTCGGTTTCCGATCGAACCGGCCTCAGGCAGATAGAATTATGAGCCGCCAGTTGTACAGCCTGCACAGTTTGGTTCGCCGCAACCTGTTCATGCTTGAACGGGTGCTTGTGGCTGTCGGGCTTGGGTTGATGATGTACGGCCTGATACAAAGTATTCGGGTTTACCCGGTTTACTGGGATGTGGTAATTGTCGGGTTGGTATTCTTTCTCACGCTCTGGTCGCCCATCGCCGGGTATTTTTTGGCAGTTCTGGCAGCTGTCTACCCGCTCTATTCTGTTTCGCTGTATCTGGCTGTCTTGTTCCTGGCGGTCGCAGTGATCGGGCAGCACCTCTTCATCCAAAATCTCAGCGCCACCGTCCTTACCCTTGCCTCTCCGCTGTTGGGTGGTGTCTACCTGGCCTGGCTCATCCCGCTCCTGGGTGGCTTATGGTGGGGACCTTTGGGCGGCGCGCTGATGGGCGCATTTGCAGCCCTGTGGGGCCAGCTTTTTGCTGGCATGGCAGGCATTTCCCCCGATTGGATCACCCTGCTGGGCGTTTTGCCAGATTTGCGCTTGTTGACCGGCGCTTATTCTTCGGCCAATTCAATCGAGACTTTGCGTCTGTTATTCGCACCCTTTATACCGAATTCAACCACCCTGCTCTATTACCTTTTGCAAATAGCTAGTTGGGCCTTTGCTGGTTGGCTGGTTGGCATGTTGGCTGGCAAGGATTGGGCGCAGTATCATCGTCCGCGCGCAACTATCGCGCTTGTTGCCGCTGGCGCGCCTTTGCTGGCCTTGCTGCATATTTTGTTGGCCCAATGGCTCGGCATTCCCATCAAACCATTGGCCTGGGAAAACCTGCTGATTGCCAGCTTGTATTCGGCCCTGGCAGCCATGCTGCTGGAAGCCGGTGTGTATTTTTTTGAGCATCCCATACCTTTGCCACGTTCTCAAGAGAAATTTGTTCGAGAAACCCCGGTGCCCAGTTCTGCCCCGGCAGTTTCCGCCCCGGTTAATTTGCCGCCTATCGAACAGGACGATAAACCAGATGATCTTATTATGCTGGAATTGGATTGAAGCACATCCTTATAAAACCTGATGCAATCTCAACAACGCGGCACCACACGTAATCGCCAGCAGCGCAGTTGGAATAGCGCAATTGCTCCCGGCACCCTGTTTACTGCCATCAGTATCGGGGCGGTGGTATTGATTGTTGCTTTCACGTTTTTTGCAGATTGGTTCCAGGTTCCCCAGTTGAGCGCTTCAGGAGCCAGCCAGTATCTTTCTCCAAACGGGGATGGAAATGCGGATGCGTTTACGCTCAGTTTCCATTTGAATGACAATTTCAGGGTCACCGTCCACGTCTTAAGCGAGCAGGCCGTGGTGCGTAATTTGCTCGAAGATTCACCCAGTTCTGCAGGTGATCATTTTGTTACCTGGGATGGTCGCGATAACCTTGGTGCCAACGTTCAAGATGGAATTTACATCATCGAAATTACCGCCAAAGGCTCACTGCGCTCCAGTACGCAAAGCGTGCAGGCCCAGGTCGATACCCAGCCGCCCTTCCTGCAGTTAGCCAACCTGCCAGATGCTTTGCGCGTCAGCAAGCCTAATTTTGTCCTTGAAGGCGTTACCGAGCCGGGAGCCGTGGTGCGCCTGGAAGGTACCTCCCAGCCGCTGAGTACCGATAATACCGGCCATTTCAGATACTCTGTCACCCTGTTGGATGGCGATAACCTCTTCAGGCTGTTGGCGATTGACCCGGCCGGGAATACCACCCGCATGGTGCGTACTGTCAGCCTGGTAACCCAGGCTCCGGAGATTGAACTGACCCGTCCGCTTGAAAATGAATGGACGAATAATCAAATGCTTACGGTCGAAGGCCGCACGCTGCCTAATACCACCCTAACCATCAACCAGCAGCCGGTGCGTGTCGGGGCTGACGGCTTTTTTCAATACCAGCTGGTGCTGAGCGAAGGCGATAACATCCTGCGCATCGTGGCCGTCAACGATGTGGGCATTGCCACGACCATCGAACGCAATGTCTACCTCAAGACTGGCGCCTTGCCCATTCAGGTCAATATTCAGGATGGGGTTACGGTCGCAGACCTGAACTTGCCTATTATTGGCAAGGTGGAACCTGGCAGCCTCCTCACTGTCAACGGGATCCCGGTGACGGTCAGTGCCCTGGGCGATTTCCAAATAACCACACCCCTGACGAATGGCTTGAACCTCATCACCTTTGAAGCACACGATCAGGCTGGCAATGCCACCCGCCTGGTGCGCACCGTGAATTTTGCCACCACCGGAACCGATGGCCTCACGCGCCTGAGCCGCAACATGGAACAGCTGCCGGTTTTGATCGTGCCCGCCATCCTGGTTGCTGTGTTTTTGTTGGGCTTTATCTACCTGCGCCAGAACCGCGTCTCACTCAGCCTTTCAGTCGATCAGCACACCTTTGTACCAGGTTTACCCGGCGAGGATAAAGCCCTCGCTATTTTGTTGGACCTCAGCAAAACGGCCAATGTTTCTCTGGAAGTCTTGGACCAAAGCGGTTTCCCGCGTGCCACCATTCTGCGCAACCGCCGCAAAATTGGCCGAAAGCATGTGTTTTACTGGAATGGCTATGACGATCACGGCCGTCCCTTGCCTCCAGATGACTATACCGTTCAGGTCGAAGCTGGCGCGCCGCCCCTGCAGGTCACCAGCGCGCTGCAAATTCGCATCGAACGCAGTGGGCTCACACCTGCTCGCACACCTGCCCAGACTCAGCAGGGTACTGTCATTTCTTCGCACAGAGACCGGTAAATAATCAGCAGGAAACAGCCCATTTCCCTTAAAATTATTCCGGATAAGCGGAACACATCAGGGTTTGGAAACCAGGAAGTTATCAAACATCACATCCGTGCCCGATGTGGAATATGTTCCAGCCACCACACCCACATCGCCAGCACTGGTCAGAGTGGAGTCTGTGGCGCTGGCAGCCTTGGAGCCGTTCACATACAGCGTCAGGCTGTTTCCAATACACGTGGCCCGAATATGATTGGTGGCCGCTCCTTGTTTAACCAGGTCTGATGGTTGTAGTTTTTCGGCAGAAATAACGGTGTCCCCGTTGCCCTGGATCAGCACGATGCCCACGTAGCCATCGCTGGTTGCCAGGAATTCATAGAAACTGGCTTCATCGTTTGTTTTGTTATAACGGCATAGTACCCCAAAGTCGTTATCATCCGGCCCGCCAATCTTGGTTGCATCTACTTCTACGATTAAGTCGACGGGCATCTGGCTTCCCAGGTCTGGTCTGGCCCAAAAGCTCATCCCGTTACCGCTTTTGCCAATCGTGTCGACCTTGATTTCATAGGCATCTTTTTCATAATCGGTGATGCCGTCTGAATCTCGCAGCTGATTCCAGCCGCTGCTGGTGTTTGAAAAATCATCTTTGAAGATCACCTTGCTGGTGTCTCCACTTCCATCTGTTTTGCTAGCCTGGGTGAACAGGCTGCAGGACAGGCTGGCGGTTAGTAAAACAACTAGGGCCAATAGTATAGGTTTTTTCATGTCATTCTCCTTGTTGAAAAACAGTATACATGAATGTTTTAGCCGATTCAACTGGCAGGATACATTAATCGCATATCAAACTTCCGCAATCTTTCTATACAAACAGCAATGGCGGCTTCAAAAATCTTGAAGCCGCCATTTTCATGTTTCAGATATAAACTCGCACAACGCTGATTTTAAGGCAGTGTAAAATCTCTAACCAGGAACACTGCCATTTGGGCACGTGTCACTGGCTCTCCCGGACAAAACAGGTTCACACCGCAGCCGTCGGTGATCCCTTCGGTTTTCAACTGTTCAATCCACGCCGCCGCAAAAGCGGTTTGGGGTACGTCGGTAAACATGGAACCGCTTGCAGGCGGTGGGTTGTAAGATGTGCCGTACTTTGCGCGCAGTAGGAACACTGCCATTTGAGCGCGCGTGATCATTTCATTTGGACAGTATGTACTGGCCGAGCAGCCGCTGGTGATGCCTTCCGCTTTTAACTCTTCGATCCAGGAAGCTGCAAATGCACCGATCGGTACATCTGTAAAGATGGTTCCAGAGGCCGCCGGCGGTAAATAATCCTTGCCGTGCTTTGCGCGCAGAAGAAAGACTGCCATTTGAGCGCGGGTGACGTTTGCCTCTGGGCAGTAGCTGAGCGGGCTGGGATTGCATCCCGCGGTGACCCCATTCCAGTAAAGACGCTGGATGAAATTGTTTGCCCAGTAGCTCGCTGGCACATCTGCGAAGGTCTGGCCTACGTTTAGGGTTACCGGTACCACCAGATTTCCATACGGGGTATCAGTTGTGATGCGAAGATGAGCCGCGTAGCTGGTCAGAAATTTCAGCCCGGTGACGTCCACATTCACGCTCAGAGGTACGCTGCCGCCGTTAACTACGTTGGATGGATTGGGTGTGGCAGATAACCAGCTGGCAAGCTGCCAGTTGCAAACGCCCGTTTCACCGGACGCAGCTTTATAAACCTTATGGTTACCCTGGTTGACCGCCCACAGATTGCCGCTGCAATCGATTTCAAGACCGGCTTGTTCAAAATCTGCAAAGACATTGGTGCCGCCTTGCTGCAGGTTGAACCCGCCCAGAATCGTGTAAGCATTTTTTGTATCCAGCACATACACATCATACTTCAACGGGTTGGTGCTCGAAGCGAAATTGGTCATTGCAAACAGGTGCCCGGTGCTGGGGTTAAAAGCCAGTCCGGAAATGCTCAGTCCAACATCTTTCGAATCGAGCAACGCGCCGCTTGGGGCGAAGTGGTTGATGATACCGTCCGTCCAGGAGCCGGTGTAGTAAGTGTTGCTCAGCGGGTCAAAAGCCAGCCCGCGTTCTTCCGTGCCGGAGTCAGGGCAGATCTTAATACCCGTGGAAATTTTACTGGCCGGGTTAAGTTCATAAACACAATTATCGCCGCCTACATTCACCTGCCAGATGCTTTTGGTGAAGGGATTGTAAGTCATATCCGCGCTCCAGCTGGTTACCCAGGACGACAGATCGATTTTGTCGCCGTTTGTAAAGCCGGTGGGTAAGAAGCGGTAATCCATACTGCGGTCGGGGTTTCCGACCCATAGATCGGTGGCGGTTGTGTTAAAACCGATCCCCCACGTGGTGGGCAGGCCGCTATCCCAGCTGCCCAAAACATTCCCGCTGGCGAGTAGCCCAACATTTAGCGGCGTCAGGTCAACCCGCAAATCCCTGGCATCTTTATCGCCCAGGTTTTTAGGGCCTACATGGCGGGTATTCGCAGCGAAGGGCCCGGTGGGGACTGGTGCTGCTGGCGCAGCGCCCATCACCGCAAAGACTTCATACGTACCCTGGTCTGTGACAGAGTTGGCTATGTTGACGGTATGGGAAGCAGACGGTGCGTAAAGTGGCACATTAAAAGTCAGGCTGGTGGGTGCCGCGCTGAGTCTGCCTGTCGGCAATAAGAAGTTCTGTCGAACTGTGTCCCCGGTTACTACCAGTGGAGACCGGGTAAGTGAACCAAAACCTGCCGCGTTGGCGGTAATTGCCTGTGTACCTGCGTGCTCCGCGATGACATACAACTGCTTATCCGCGCTGGCAAGATCGGCTGAAGCATCAATGATCGTTGCCTGGTTCAGGCTTGCATCTTTAACACTGATGTTTAGAATATCCGTATTGGTATTGGCATCTTTGATCGCCCCAATCACCAGGCCTGTGGAAGCTGCTGCGCTGCAGACTGCGCCTAAACTCACATCGTCAATCTGGGCATACCAATCCCATGCGTTGATTTGGGATGTGTAATAACGCCAGCGCAGTTGGAAAGGCCCCGTAGCGTAGGCTGAAATATCCTGCACTGCTTTCACTCCGGCACCCTTAAGTGTGCCGTGGTCGCTAATCCAGTGGCTGATGTTGGTCCAGGTAGTACCCCCATTGGTGGAGATATCCAAGTCGAGCGCGTCGTAGATGGAAAAATTCTGGTAGTTGGCCTGATAGTGCACAATCAGGTTGGCCAGGCTGGCAGGGTTATAAACTGGCGAACGCAGTTCTGTGTCATATATCCCTACACCGTACGAATCGCTGTTAGCGCTCGCTGCCAGGCCGCTTCCGCCGGTGTAGTTCGCCATAGCCCAGGTAGTGTTTAAGCCCCATTGCATCGTGCCGGGTTTATTATTGATAATTGTCCAGTCGCTTAAAGGCCAGGATTCAAAGTTTTGTGTAGTGCCGCCGCTCAGCGCATATCCGGGCGCAAAACAATTCACCAGGTCAGCGTTCAACGAAAAATTTCTGCTGGTGTTGCCAGAAACAATTATTGATTGTGAGCTGTCGATATATCCGGGGATCAGGCTGCTGGCGGAGAGCAAATAGGTGCCTGTCGCCAGGTTGATACTAAAAGCCCCTGTAGTTGGGTTGGTGTAAATACTGCCAGCCGGATAACCGGCAATATCGATGCGCGAATATAGCGGCCAGCCCGTGCTGGTATCTTTGACTGTGCCGCTGACTGTAAAGGAACCACTGGGTGTGATCGCAATATTTTGGGTGGTGGTGTTGCCCGCCGTCACAGATACGCCAGGGGTGGTCGAGTTCAAGAAGCCGTATTTGGAGGCCGTAACAGCGTAGCTGCCTGCCGGCAGGAACAGTTGATAAAAACCGGCCGCATTGGTAAGCGTGCTGTACCCAGCGGGTACGCTCACCGTGGCATCTGCAATTGTAACTCCACCCACACTGCTGGTAATGGTGCCTTGCAGTGTTCCCGTGGGTTGGGTCGAGCAGCTTGGAAACTTAAAAGAGCCAATGCGCGTTTGCCAACCGGCGTTGGATGTGGCGGCGTAGTATTCCTGTGTGTACCAGAAGGTGCAGTCATCCATCGGGTCAACACTCATCATACTGTAATCGCCCCAACGTGCGGCCGTGTGAGTCTGCGATCCGCCCCCGGCAATCAGCGTGGCTTCACCTTGCGCCATGCTTCCAGGCGCATCGCTAGCCAGGCGTCCCGTGTATCGTATCGATGGGTAGGTTGCCAGGCCGGAAACTGAATAGCCGAGTGCGATGTTGCCCGCATAATCCATGGCAGCGCTCCCCATCCAGCGGTTTTCACCGTCTGCCGGGGCAAAAGTACCTTGTTGGTTCATACTCCAGCCCGAACCGCTGTTTCGTAGTTCAAACCAGTAAACACCTGCCTGGTCGGTGCCGGTCGCGTCTACTGTTTGGTTTCCCACCAGGCTGTAGGTTCCCGCGGAATTGCGGAACTGCAGGCGGTGCATCAACTGGCCTGCAATGGCATCCACCTTCGCTGTGACCCCCTTTTGCGGAATACAATTTCGAACATTGTTGCACATACTGGGGTCTATGTTGGCTGTGGAGATTTTAAAATTTGGGTCATAATTGGCATTCAGGCCAAAGGTGGTATTGGAGGGGTTGCTCCAGTCGGTTTTAAATTCCCATATTCGCAGCGTGTCAGCAGCATCACCCAGCCAGGCACTGTCATCCCATTCAATAAAGTAGTTTGGGGTGCCAGCCGTCGGACCTGCGCCATCCAGATCAGCTGGCAGCAGGTTGCCGTAGCTTTTACTTTTTTGGCCGAGATCCAGGTAGATCATTCTGGCAGGCAGTCCCGATACCATTGCAGTACGTTCAAAAACGGCTACAGCTGCGCCGCCCCAGTTCTGCGAGGTGCCGTTAAACTGGTTGACGCTCATGTAGTAGCCATCCGGCCAGACACCCAGTTTCGGGTAATCGTTCATAAATGTGGAACTGGTTTTGAAATCGTACAAATACCAGGTTCCTGTGGGGTCAGCGCTGGTGGAAACAGCGATGCATTCGTGGAAGTTATTTGGGAAACCCAGGGCAAACTGGCTGATCATCCAGCGGTTGGCCAGGTGGTCAAAGAGTACGATCGGATCACCGTCATTATTGGTATCGCAAATCGTGCCCGTCCCAGACCACAAACTGTTGCCAGCGACTGGGCCAACCAACGTAGTGGGCGCAGCTGGATTTGTAACATTCCAAATTTTCAGGGAAACATTAACCCATTGCACGTAGTACTTGATACCGGTCACCGGGTTGAAGCCAACATCGCCATTGGTGTCTGGAGGCAGTAAACCGTTTACATTGTTTATGCCTTCAAAATTAGCCTGGGTGGCTGGCATATTGGGGGAGGGCAGGCTGTTTTGAACTATCGAAGAGTCAAATCCATTGGTAGGCAGGTTGCCCAGGGTTTTTGGCAAATCCCGGCGGTCAGGAACATTTTCCGGAATAACTGGTTCGCCCTCGCTTAGCCTTAAAGCCGCCATGGAGCTTAATGGCTGGCTGATCCCAACAAATGAGGCGGATGTGACTTGCGGGCCCGAAAAATCAGCTAATCCTTTCGCTTCCGGGGCAGCAGAAACCTTTCCGTTGCTGCCGGTTGCGCCGAGCAGCATAACCAATATCAGGATGGAACTCGTGAGATTCCAGAAGAAATTCTTCTTCATTTGTCAGCCTCCTTGGATAACCTGTGCAGGTTTGTCGATTAATCAGGCGGCGATTCTGGGTTCGTACCGTCTGGATTCATTGTCTGAAATTATAGTGTCTGGGTTAGCAATGCCTCTCTGCGAATTCTAACACTGATATTGATGCGCTCTTGACAAGCTCGAAACCCCGACACTCGGCATCCTTACCCGTTCCAGCCGGATTGCCTCCAACGTATATGAAACCTTTGTGGCCGCGCGCGTATTGCCAGTCAATATCCCGCGCATTGCGCTGGTTGATTTTAATAACGACAGCCTGCGTGATTCTCAGCGCGTGCTCGATGCGATGTTTGCCGAATACCGGCAGCTGTTCGAATCGGGCGATGAACAGGAAGCGGCCAGGCACCGTTTGTACGGGTGCGTCTGGATACAAGCGGCCGCCTGCGCGACGAATCCCTAACTCCGCAGGGCAACCCCGCTCTCGCCCTGGGGGTCAACCCGCGCCTGGTGTTCAATGTGAGCCAGGGGTAGGATGCGGCCTGGAATCGTTGGGATTTGCCTGAAAAGTGGAAAGAACTGGCACGTGAATAACGCCAGAACGTAAAAATTGTCGTTTCAGAAGGCTTCGCACCCGAGAAAATACGCCGTTTCGAAAAGTTGGGCGTGCCTGTGGATACCTACCCGGTTGGCTCATACCTGTTTAATAACAACGGCGCCACCATTACGGATTTCACCGCGGACGTGGTGCGTGTAAAGATCCATGGCGAGTGGGTGGAGTTGGCCAGGGTCAGACGCCGGCCGCTGGAGAACCCGGCGCTGGAACAGGTCTGGTAATTTAATCTGACTAAGGGATAACGCAAAAATAGTGTGAGGTTTTGTCTACGTAGTACAAAACAGTATGTTTGCTCCGACAGTGGTATTTTTTGGAACACGTAGTGTTCCAAAAAATACCACAAAAAAACTTTCATCTTCAATGTCACACAAACCATTATTGATGTTAATTTAATACGGCATGTTGTCCACAAACGTCTTGGCTTCTGCCAGCCCGGTGTTTGTATAACTGCGGTATAGCTTAATCGCATCGATTATCTTACCCGCGCGTTTTAATGCAGCCACATCCGGGTAAGTCTCGTCAGGAATATCCACAAACTGAACATTCAAATGTTTCAGCAGAAAATCCACCTGGCGTTCAAGCAGGCGCACTTTTGAGGTTAAATTCGCAAATTCGATATCATCAACCATCATCGACTCCTTAAGTGGAACAAACAGGCATGTTTGCAATACTATAACCCTTTTGAATGTTGCTTTCAACGGCCTCTTTCAGGGTTGGCGCACCAGCTGATTATTCTCAATTCGATATTGCCATATTTCAAGTTGGCTTGGGCAGCACAAGGCGTCATTTGCACCCGAAATGCGCATATTGATGGTAACCGTTCCTGATTCAACTCGAATGGCTTCCACACCAACCATAAAGCCCAGCGGAATGGTCGACGTATTGATAGCGATCCCCCCCTGGTCTATCACTAAGGCCAGCTCTTTGGTATTTCCATTGCCCCCATTGTATGTGGATAAAACTACAACCGCGTCCTGAAACCCATCTGCGTTCAAATCGCCAAAGGTCGGCATCGAGAGTTGGCTGGAATAGATTTGTGGTGATTCACTCGCTGGTCGCAGGTGTTCGGTAAAAAACGCCATCGATCAGTTGATAATCCCCCCAGTCAGGAGAGTGGTATTCAGCATTGGTTAACATGGTTTCAGTTAGCCTGAGCTTGGCCGCTGGCAATACACTGGCCGGTTGTTGCAACCTGATCGGCCTGGCACAGGTTGAGTGGATGAAAATATACCAGAAGCATGGTATTAATTTTACCCTTCTATATACCGCTAAACGAATAAGGCAGTGACAGAATTGTGGCAAACAGGATACAAGCTTGTAACATTTCTTTTTTTTTCTGATTAAACCTCAAACGCGCCACAATTTGTGGTAAAACAGAGCCATTCTATTGGATGGGATTGATTATGCAAAAAACATCTTTTTACATACACCGTATGTTTGTTCTGGGTGCTGTGTTGGCCTCCATGCTGTTTATTTCTCCGGCGCGTGCGCAGGAAACCCCCATTCCAACCCTGGTCGGTTTAGCCGGAACGCATCAGGATGAGCTTGGTTGCCCTGCTGAATGGCAGCCAGGCTGCCCGAAAACCTTGCTGGCTTATGATGCTGAAGATGACGTCTGGCAGGCCCTATTTGAAATCCAACCGGCCAACGATGGCGACAAGCAAGGCCCGCGCTATAAGGTAGCCTTGAACGGTGCCTGGGATGAAAACTACGGCAGGAATGCCAGCCGTGGCGGAACGGATATTCCGCTGCTGGTGACTGCACCCGGCCTGGTAAAATTTTATTATGACCACAAGACACACTGGGTGACGGATAATTTCAACACCCCAATTATCGTGGCTGTAGGAGACTTCCAGACCAGCCTGGGCTGCAAAAAAAATGAGGACGCAGCTTGCCTGCGCTCCTGGTTGGAAGACCCGGAAGGTGATGGTATTTTTAGCTTTACCACCCGCGCCCTGTCCGCTGGTGATTATTCCGTCAGCCTGGCCAAAAATGAGCAGGCCGGCAGCCTGCTCGCTGAAAAACGATCTTTTACCGTTAAAAAGAACGGTGATGAAATCTACTTTGGATATGACACTGTGAAAAATGAATTTACCATTAATACCGACGGTGCGCCGAAAGGTAACCTGACCAGCCTCGCTTCCCATTGGGTGAGACGCGATACCATTTTATGGAATGTTACTGGTTCCCCTCGTTATACCTACTCACTGTTTTATTCGCCAGATGCTGCCCTTGAATTAACTGCGGACGGCATCCTTGGCGGAGTGGAAATCCCGCTGACGTACATGTCAGCAGGGCCGGATGCGGACATCAAGACCAAATTCCCGCATCTTGCTTCGTACACCACACTCAGGCTTGCGGATGCCGACCTGGCAAAAGTCCCTGAAGCCCTGAAGGGCGAAACAGCTGTAGCAGTCCGTGATCAGAATGGAAAAATTGTGGATGTCAGCGGCTTGCAAACCCCCGGCGTACTGGACGATCTGTACACCTATTCCGGGGCATTGGGCGTCACCTTCGATGGTGACACCCCCAGTTTGAGCCTTTGGGCTCCCACCGCCAGATCGGTCACACTTCATTTGTTTGCGGATGCTGCTCGTCCGGCAATCGAGAAGCTCCCCATGAAGTTGGACATGTTCACCGGTGTCTGGACCTTGGATGGTACTTCCACATGGATCGGCAAGTATTACCTTTATGAAGTTGAAGTCTATGTTCCATCCATTGGGCGCTTTGTAAAGAGCCTGGTGACCGATCCGTATTCAATCAGTCTTTCAACAAACAGCCTGCGCAGCCAGATCGTGGACTTATCGTCAGCAGCCCTCCAGCCGCAGGGCTGGCAAACCCAGGCCAAACCGCCGCTAGCCGCGCCTGAAGATATAGTCATTTACGAACTGCATATCCGCGATTTCAGCAGTTCGGATGCGAGCATACCCGAAAAGGTTCGTGGAACTTACCTGGCCTTTACCAATACCGAATCAGATGGAATGCGCCATCTCATCTCGCTTGCCAAAGCCGGGCTGACTCATATTCACCTGCTGCCTGCTTTTGATATTGCCAGCGTAAACGAAGATAAATCCACCTGGCAGACGGTCGATGGTGTGAAACTGGCAGCCTTCCCGCCCGATTCCGACCAACAGCAGCTGGCTGTCAGTGCCATTTCCGGCACGGATGCTTTCAACTGGGGCTATGATCCCTTTCATTACACCACTCCCGAGGGCAGTTACGCCACGGACGCAAACAGCAGTGTGCGCATCCTGGAATTTCGCCAGATGGTGCAGGCCCTCAACCAGAATGGCCTGCGCGTGGTAATGGATGTGGTCTACAATCACACAAATGCCAGCGGTTTGGACGAGAAATCCGTGCTGGATAAAGTGGTGCCGGGCTATTACCACCGTCTGGACGGCGTCGGCAAGGTGGAGCAGAGCACCTGTTGTTCCAACACTGCCACTGAGCACAACATGATGCGCAAATTGATGATCGATTCGCTTGTCTCTTGGGCGCGCGAGTACAAAGTGGATGGTTTCCGATTTGACTTGATGGGTCATCACATGCTGGCCGATATGCAGGCTGCGCGCGCGGCTCTGGATGCGCTCACAATGGAAAAAGACGGTGTGGACGGTAAGTCGATTTACATGTACGGCGAAGGTTGGAACTTTGGAGAGGTTGCCAATAATTCACGCGGTGCGAATGCTGTACAACAGAACATTGGAGGCACAGGCATTGGCGTCTTCAATGACCGCATCCGTGATGCCTTGCGTGGCGGCAGCCCGTTTGGTGATATTTTAGAACAGGGCTTTGTCACCGGGCTTTACTTCCAGCCCAATTCAGCTGAAAGACGAGATGCCCGGAAGCAAAAATCGAAAATGTTGGATTACGCCGATTGGATCCGCATTAGCCTGGCCGGTAACTTGCAAAATTATGAAATCATACGTGCCAATGGCGACAAAGTGTCTGCGCGCCTGGTCCTATACAACGGATCGGCGGCCGGATACACCCTGGACCCCCAGGAAAATATTATCTATGCTGCTGCGCATGATAACGAGACTCTTTGGGATATCATCCAGATCAAGGCCTCTTCTCAAGCTGCACTCGAAGAACGCGTGCGTATGAATAATCTTGCGCTCAGCCTGGTGGCATTCAGCCAGGGCGTGCCCTTCTTCCATGCCGGTGACGATTTGCTGCGTTCCAAGTCGCTCGATCGCAATTCATACAATTCAGGCGATTGGTTCAATCGGCTGGATTGGACCTATAACAGCAACAACTGGGGCATAGGCCTGCCCAGCGAGGGCCGGGATAAGTGGGACCTCTTCCGCCCGCTTCTGGCGAACCCTGCCCTCAAAGTGAGCAAGGGCGATATCACCTTTACCTCACAGGTCTTCCGCGACTTTTTGCAGATCCGCAAAAGCTCGCCTCTCTTTCGCCTGCGCACCGCCGATGATGTCCACAAGGTTGTTTCTTTCTTGAATACCGGCCCCAACCAGATTCCCGGTCTGATCGTGATGCGTCTGACGGATTCAGGCAACCTTGACCCGCACTACAGGCAGATCGTGGTGCTCTTCAATGCCGCACCGCAAACCGTCCGTTTTAGTGCAGATGAGCTGAAGGTCCTCAAGTTTGAACTCCACCCCGTGCAAGCGGCTTCCACCGATGAGGTCATGCAGCAGACAGACTTCGACACATCCACCGGCACATTTAGCGTGCCGGGGCGCACCACAGCGGTATTTGTTCTGCCGGACGAAAAGAACGCCAGTGTTTCAGCCGCCGCCATTCCACAGATTGCCTATCCAAATCCGGATACTGCTTACCCAAATCCGGATACCGCATACCCAAACCCCGTTACCGCATATCCGAACCCGGATGCGCCATACCCGAACCCGGCGCAAGCTGCTGCGGGTTATCCGAATGCCGCACGTTCGTTTATGCAGTTGCTGTCGATTGTGGTGGCCCTTGTGGCGGCAGTCATGCTGATTTTTCGCAAACAGGAAAAAGCATAGAAGAAGCTTAGAAGAAGCATAGAAGAAGCATAGAAGAAGCATAATGAAAGGAAAAGGTTGGCAATCTCACAGTGAGTGAGGCTGCCAGCCTTTCCAAGATGATTGGAGACAGGTTTCATGCAGGCTGAAGAAGTCAAACGACCTTTTTTGATCCGGGTACTGATGCCCATCTTACGTTTTGCTGTGATGTACGGAATTGGGCCAATCGGCAAGAGCCTGATGGTCATCTCTTACCCTGACCCCGCCACAGGCAAAAAACAGCATTCCATGCCGATCGGCTATCAACTGTTTGGCCGGGATGCCGTCGCCGTTGCCGCCGGTGAAAATATAAGCTGGTATCACATGCTGGAAAACATGCCCGCTGTGACCATCTATAAACAGGGTGGAAAGAAAAAAGTAAACGTCGAATTTGTGAGCGATCCCGATCAAATAGCCATCGTGCTCGACAGTTTTAAAAAGCTGTACGCAGGGCGCTATGAGCGTTTTCTGGGCGTCCCCTCCGACATGCCCTCCGCCGAGGCAGCCCGCTCCGTAAAACTAAGTGCCTCTTTTGTGCGCTTTTCCCCTCTGGAAGAAGCACCAGCCTCCTAGCCGCGATTTGATCGAGTATTGTATGAAGAAAACCTTGGACCCTGGTTTAATTTTGCGCATCCTACACACCCGGCTCCGCAATTCAATCTGGGCAACTGGCAGGTGGTCCAATAGGCACAAAATCAGTATTTCCTCACGGGCATTTCAAAAACGTGAAAATCATCCTGAATTTGGCTACGCAGCGAATGAAAATCGGGCACGGTTCAGAACTAAAAAGTTGCACCTTTACAAATTGCTGAGAGACAGGCAGCCACTGAACGGATAAGATAGAGTTTGCGAACAAAATCCATTCGGACAGAGGCTACCTGCCATGACAGTTTATACGATTT
>JBBRWF010000023.1:0-17761 GCA_038249405.1 Anaerolineales bacterium | reverse complement strand
GATGCGCTCCACATCCACATCACTGTATGGCTGGGCATAACCTAAAGATAAACAGGCTGGAAACCAATCATACAGCCTGAGCGTTGGCAAAGAATCTCCGCGCCCAACCGATTCCAGAACGGCCTCATCCACGGCCATATTCCATGCACCGCGCGCGGGAGCGGTTATGATAGTACGCCATTGTTCAGTCATTGAAAACTTTCGCCCGGTTCTTTAAAAATACAATTAGTGAAGTTCAACGCGAAGAAATCATTTCAAAATCAGAGAATTCGCCAGTGGCTAACTCTTCTTCCACCCTGCTTTCGTTCACACGCGATGCGCGCGGTCCAGCTTTTACCGCTTGAATAAACTGGTCAACCTGGGCGCGGTTACCTTCCGCCATGGCTTCCACTGAATCCCAGCCTACATTTCGCACCCAACCGCAAACGCCTGTAAATCCCGCGCTCGAAACTACAAAAGCGCGAAATCCAACCCCTTGAACACGCCCGCTAACCCAAATATGCACCCGGATGTCAGGCTCAGGCATTCTGAATCCTTTGGAATACAAGCGCATTAACCATCGAAACAGTAAACAAAACGACAATAATTGCCAGGTAGGGGAATAGGTTATTAAAAGCAGTCAAACCAGCCTCTTCGCCCAGGGATTTCATGCGCCAGCCAGATTCCACCTGGCTGAGCGGCTGCCCCAAAGCACGCCGCATACCCTGGTCACAATCCAATCCATCTCCATAAGCACTGGTCAAGGCCAGCAAACCCGTCTGCCCAAAGTTTTCGATAATAAAATTTGTAAACGATTGGGATTGAGCATAAGCCAGGAAAGCGCGTCCACTCTCGGGCGGAAAAGCTTTGCATAAATCCGCAATCGGCATCAGGTTTTTTTTCTCAGACGCCATCAATAATGCGCGTGGATAATCCGGGTTCACCGATAGTTCCATCAGGCTGGCGATCCCCTCACGCAGCCAGACAGGCTCGAGTGCGTAACGTTCTCCCAACAAATCGTATGTCAGGATATGCGCAATCTCATGTGGAATTTTCCGTTCCATTTCTACAGTCTGTTCTGGCCCAGGAGGAATGGTGACCAGGGCCAGATGTAGATCCGGGCTGGCCTGCCCGCCAGCCCAGGATAGGCCGCCTATTTCAAGCGCGTCGCTTAGATCGGTCGCCGATGCATAAATATAGATGTTTATAGGTTTGGCCGGATTTACAAGCAGCAGTTTATTAGCACGCGCAGTACCGCGAACAGCAGCATCCAACGCTTTCTGCCCAAATTCCTGATCACCAGCGTACCAATGAACAGTTAACTTATCCAGTGTGAGTGTTTGCCAGGGGAAGCGGTTATCTTCATATTGAAAGAAAAACTCCTCACTGACAAATTGCTGACCTGTTTTTAACTTAACACGATACTGAAAACGAACTGTGGCAAAAGGGCGCACCGACCCTTGACTGAGATCATAACGCTGTGAAGTATTTCCAAGATTGTCTAACAGGATTGGAATGACTCGCGTTGTACTCTCACCATCTGTATGAAACATTAAAAAAGCCTCTTCAATAGGGGAAGGCAAAATAAGCCGCGCCTGAAAAACAATATAGCTGCCGTATTCGTATGCTATCCCCAAATTGCTGACCGAGAAGGGGGCAGCAGTTTGAGCCTTAACTGGCCGGTAAAAAGCAAATATCGATATGAAAACAAGAAGCAAGAGGGCAAATCGGCGCATATTTACTTTCCCAGGAAAAGAATGAGAGGTGTTAATGTAAGCGGGCTGAGCAAAGTACTGACAAGCACAGTTGCTGCAACCAGTGATGAATCCAATTTGTATTCCGCGGCCAGGTTGGTGCAAGCCACCGCAGATGACATGGATGCTTCAATAATTCCAGCCTGGCGGCCTGTACTGGAAATACCCAGCACGGATGTGAGCGCTATTCCGATGATAGGTCCAGCCAACAACCGCACCCCGGCGCTAATACCAAGAGCAGATAAATACTTTGTTGAACGCACCTGGCGAAGTTCCAAACCAAGCAACAAGATCATGACCGGAACACCAGCGCCTGCCGCCAATGATACTGTACGTTCCAAAGGTTGTGGAATGCCAAGGTGAAATTGATTGATAAGAGCAGCCAAAAGCACTGCATAAAGAGTTGGAATTTTGAACATTCCAAATACAGCCTGCTTGAGGTTTAGATGTCCAAGAGATGCAATCAGCACACCCACGGTATTGGTCAACAACGAAGAAAAGACAAAATAAATACTTGAATGAGCCAGCGCTTCTGGCCCAAAAGCGAAAGAAATGAGCGGCAAACCATAATTACCATTGTTAGCGAACATAGCGGTGATCAACATCGAAACAAGAATGGTGCGCTCAAGTTTAAGAAAAAGACCGCCAGCCAGCGCAATCGCGCCTGAAAAAAGCATCACACCAATCGCCAGGCTGCCGGTCTTAATGATCTCTCCAACGGCCAATTGGCTGTGTACAAGTAGATTAAAAACAAGGATGGGACTAAAAAAATAAAACGAGATTCGTCCCACAGAACGCGAATCAATATTTAGCTTTTTTCCTAATACATACCCTGCCGCGCTGATCAGCATAATGGGCAGGAGATTTTCAGCAAAAGTTGCAAAAAGGTCTGAGATGGACATCCAGGCTCAATGAATAGTGATTATCATCCAATTGTAAACCCCTCTTTTGAAATAAGGGGAGGCACCTTGCACATTGTCTTGAAAAAACTCACAATTAAATCGCTTGTCCGGCAAAAGGCTTGCCGGACAACCAAATCATCAACGTAAAGATATCTTTAAGCAAAAACACCCGCACTAATTTAAATCTTCTACATCATCCGGGTCAATCGCCAGCATATCAAACCCTTCCATATCTTCTGTAAAAGAAAGATTGGCGAGAGCTTCTTCGATAAACTCTATCTGCTCGTCACCTTCCGCCTCAGCCAGAAGGGCTTCCAGGTAGGTTCGCACATCCTCGCCGCCAATTTGAGAAAGCGCCCAGATCAATGCCTGAAAAACATCATCATCTGCTTCATCCTCAAGCATCTCAAGCAAGACTTTCCTGGCAGACTTGAGTTCCAGATCGCCCGCGCTCTGAACAGCTGCCAGCCGCACAGGCATATCTTCGCTTAGCAAACCCAGCAGAATTTGTTCCTGCCACCGGTTATCCGATGATCGTCCAGCAGCAAAAAGCGCGGTCGCCTGCCAGAGCGGATCGGGACGATTGAAAGCAGCTGTAATTAAATCATCCACTTCCGCGCTGCTGGAATAAGCAAGGGATTCAAGTGCAGCGCGAGCCACAAGATGCTGTTTATCACTTGCAGCTTTAAACAGAACATCTTCAAGAAGCGCCTTTCTCCCTTCCGGCAAATCCCCCAGTTCAGCCATTCGCACAAATTGGCCCAAAACTGTGGCCGCGCGCGCACGTACCGCCGCTTCAGGATCGGTTTCAAGTAGTTTAATCAGCGTCGGGATCAAACGCGCATCGATGGTCTCGTCCAACAGTTTTAGTGCCATAACGCGCACATCTGCATCTTCATCAAATAAAATGGAACCACCGATGGCTTCATAAGAAAGCAGCAAATCTTCTTCAAAGCGATCAACAAGATTGGTGAGAAACGTTTTCTTGCGTTTCAAAGGTATTTGCGGCCAGGCTTGGAGTAATGCTTTCAAGTCTGCGGGCTGAAGGTCGCTAAAACGGGATACATAGCGCTCAGGGAAAGCGCGGTCGGCATCTGTGAGAGCTGCCAGGATGGTGGAAAAAGGAATTTCTTTCATTGTTTTATATTATGGTAACTTAATATTCGATGGATTAATAAAGTCCATGACATTCACAAAGACCATCAACGCGATCAGCAGCAGCATGGCCACGCCATTGATCACATTTTCCAATTTATATGGAATACGGCGGCGGAAAAGGATTTCGGGCAGGGTAAATAAAATGCGCCCGCCGTCCAACGCCGGAATAGGCAGCAGGTTAAAAACAGCCAGCGAAACACTCAACATAGCAATCAGAGAGAGAATGTAGTTTGTGGGCTCAGCCGCCTGGGCAGTCTGGCCTGCAGCAGTTGTCCCGGCCGGGACTTGCCGTGTTTGCACGTCACGCTGCACTGCCTGACCAAAAATATCATAAATACCCTTCATTCCCAACAGCCGGGCCTCGCCCGGCGCGATGGCGCCCTGTATCAACCCCACCGGGATATAAAGAATACTTAGCGCCTGCGCACCTGTATAAATAAAACCACCCGAAACGATTTCACCAATGGTTGCACTTCTACGTGGATAAGCAAGGCCTACCCCCAAAGCGCCCTGCTCCTTGCTGCGCGTGGATAGCGGAGTAGCATTTATTTCCAGCGGCTGGCCGGCGCGATCCAATTTAAAAAGAATGGAAGTGTCCACACCTTTGAGAATCAACGCCCTGGCTTCGTCCAGCGTGGAGACTTGGGTACCATTGATCGCCACTAGCACATCGTTGGGCTGGATCCCGGCCTGCAATGCGGGAGAAGCTTCCGAAACATTCTCGATCAGCACCCTGCCTTCCACGCCAACACCACTTTGAGCAACAATAATCGAAGTGACCACAACTGCAGTCAACAGATTCATCATTGGACCAGCAAAAAGCACTCCCAAACGCTTCCAGGGGTTGGCAGCCGATAGGCCGTCCAACACATTGGGGTCATTTTCGCCCTTTGGGCGCACAAAACCACCCAGTGGCAAAAGGTTAAGGGTAAATTCAGTCCCCTGCCATTTAAATAAAGTAAGCACCTTGGGGGGGAAACCAAAGCCAAATTCTTCCACTTCAATTTTGAACAGACGTGCCGCCAGAAAATGTCCAAACTCGTGCAGAAAAACCATACCACCAAATACCAATACCACAATTAACAGAGTCATAATTTTCCTTTCCTGTACCAGCAACATTGATTGAGTACAGTAAAAAGATTATAACGCCTTTATGTTAGCAGAATATTAGATAAATCTGGCGCATTATGGCTCAAGGCGCGCTGCTGGCCCCACCTTGGCAGTAAGAACGTTTTCCACGCCCGGAAGTGCCTTTAATAATTCCACTATTGTAGAAGCGCTTTCAGACAGGCAAATAACATGCACATTTGGACCAGCATCAATAGTATACGCCACAGGCAAACCAGAATAGCGCCATTCGCGCACCGATCCCATCACAGCCAGTGTGGCAGGCTTCCAATAGAACAGGGCCGGTTGGCTTGTCATCATTACAGCATGCATCATATCCGAATCATGCTCAATAATAGAAGCAAGACTGTCAAAATCCCGTTCCAAAATGGCCCTTCGGCAAATCTCCAGCCGCCGGGGCCCATCTACTACGCGGGCAGCCTGCAATGGACTTGTAGGCGCGAGCGCATGGCCTTCCGTGGAGCCCGTTTCTTTATGGCCGGCGCTTACAATGGCAACACAATCCACCAGGTCCCAGTGCTCTGGCGGCGCGATGGAAACAGCGTAACTATCCTCGTCACCGCTCCCCATTTTCCACTCAACAAAACCAGCAGGAATGCTGCGCGAAGCCGAACCAGAGCCCAGACGAGCCAGCCGTGAAACCGCAAACTCCGGCCAATCCAGCCCGGCAGCCTTTGTTGAAGCCAACGCCAACGCTGAAAAAGCCGCCGCAGAACTGGCAATCCCCGCGCCTGTAGGGAAATTATTCTCACTCACCACCTGGGCCTTTATATCAAGCCCCGCATTTTGGCGAACAATATCAAGGATCGCCGATACGCGTTCCAACCCCTTACCCATCACCTCATGCCCATTGATGATCAGCTCATCAAAACCAAGAGAATTTTGAAAGCTGACAGTCGTGCGCGTAAACAGCCCATCAAGATTCATGGAGAGTGAACCATTAACCGGCAGCCGGAGCGCAGAATCACGATTACCCCAATACTTGATGAAGGCGATATTTGCACAGGCGATACTTGTAGCAGTTCTTTCGGTGTGATCAGACATTTGATGATAAATCACTTTCTTGGCATAGTCAAAGGCGATTTTTCCACGAACATCAAGCAGTTCAATAATTCTGCTTTTCGTATCAAAGTCAGAATCATCCAACCCGTGTCTGATTTTAGCGCAAAAAAGCCTCAATCAAGGTTAATTTTTCATCTATTATGGTCACCTTGCTTACTTGCGCAGAAAGTTCCACCTGTTACTGGTTCAATAACCTGTTTAACAGTAACAAAAAGCCACTTCGCATCAATTGAAAGCGAAGTGGCTTTTTTATTAAATTACGTTTTCTCTACCGTTTCTCGATTATTCCTTCATCATCAAAAACCGCAATAAGCACAGCCTGTACTGCTGTCCTCATACGGTACTGACCGGTACGAGCATTAAATTCCTTGCAGGTGATCAGTGTCACCCACGCCTGATCCTTATGCCCCAGTACCGATACATCATCCGGTTTAACCGTTTCCGTTGAGCGCACTTCGTATACATACTTCTGCCCAAAGGCGCGGATATTCACACGATCGCCCCATTTCAGCTTGCCAATATCGACAAATGGCCCGGGCAGCCCATTCGACAAATAGACATGCGCCGTGATCACACTGTTGCCCTTCCAGGTCGGGAATGCTGTGCCGTTCAAATATCCAGCGCTGCTACCCAACCAGCTCAGATCCCATTGACCATTCACATACGGCACGCCCACAATGTTTTCTGTTACTTTGAGCCCCGGGATTTCAATCTTCAGATTTCCATAACTACCGTACAACCAATCCGTCGACTTCTCCGGCAGCATCGTGATTAAACCTGGCGCAAAACCAGTAGCTGGCAGTTTGTCTGGCTTGTCTGACCTGCTAAACACTGCCTTTCCCTGCCATTCTTGCCGGGCGCTGGCTGCATTGCTCTCTCCAGGATCAATGAAGACATCGTTGTTATTCAAATCGGCATCAATACTTGCCACATTGAGAACAGAAGTAACGCCTTCACCCAGGGTCAGATTAAACCGGATATAAATTTCATTCTTCGCAGTGGTTGCATCAACCGCACCCAAATCCGGACCCAGTGTACCTTCCCAAACGATCCGTCCAAGTGAATATTCACCTGTTGGCCCTTCATAGTAGCACAGACTCGTGGTCGTACCCACCGCCCCATCGGCAGCTTTACACTCAATACCTAGGTTGCTTGATCCAACCGGAGCGCTCACAGGAACTGCATATCCGCTCAGGACGCCTGTTGGGCTGAAACTGGTCCCTGCTGGAACCGGATCGCTCACCCTGGCATTCAACTCGGGAATGTTGGTTTCATTGATCCAGATCATCGTCCACTTCAAGACCGGCAAACCGCTATCATCCAGCAGCTTAATGCCCAGCGGCGGGTCAAATATACCGGCAGCAAAATTGACAGGGGTTGGATCATCATTATTGGTCGGATTTCCATCACCATCCTGATCCGGATCCACTCCATCCTGCGAATTGTCCACCAGCGGGTCTCCAACTGGTGGGACACCACTGGCAATCGCTGCATTGTTGAATGGCCCGATTACCGTGGGCACAACTCTCACCACCAGTTGAAGGCTGCCTTTACCACCTATCACCAGCGTATCTGTACCCTGAAGCAGGTTTATTTCGCTACCGCCGTTATAAGCGCTATTAACCTTGAAATCTGCACTACTCACCGATTGCACCGTAAATGTGGTTGGCAGCGTAAACACCGCGGCCAGGTCATCTGTCACCTGCAAATCACTCAGATCAACATTGCCATAGTTCTCTACAAGCATGTTGAAAGTAACGTCATAGACACCAGCACTGACCTTTGTGCTGCTTACCATTTGTTTAGCGATCCCGATCATTGGCTGGGCAGTTACAGGCACGGTCACCGTGCTGGTGCCCGGCTCTGTTTCTACGCTATCGGCAGAAGCAATATTGGTGTAGCTGCCCTTCTCAATATCTGACTGGGTTACCACATGCGTTGCCGCACACGTCATCGACTCACCCGGCAGCAAACTGCCTGGCTGGGCGGGTACACAGGTTCCAAGAACTGCGCTGTCATCTGCCACAGTTAAATTCGTCAGACTAACATTTCCGGTGTTGGTTACAACGATATCATAGGTAACCGTACCATTCTTCAGATAAGGACCCTTTGAAGTCTCCTTCTTTTCCATCTTCAGGGCCGCACTCTGATGGCCAGTCACAGTTGCGCTATCTGTGGCAGATGTGACATCCTTGCCGCCGCCGTCCTTACCGGTAGCGGATGCGATGTTCGTTACGGAACCAGCGTCCAGATCCGCCTGGGTAATGCTATAGCTGGCAGTGCAGTTCAGCTTTTCTGTCGGGGCCAGGCTGGCGGGCGCACCTGTGCAGGCTTCGTCGCTTGCCTTGTCATCCGCCACCGAGAACGGCGCGTAAAGTGTTACGTTGCCGCTGTTGGTCACTTCATAGCTGTAGCTGATTACGTCGTTCACCGCTGAATAGGTCAACGGGCTGGCTGTTTTGATAATTGTCAGCGCCGGGTTCTGGCTGGCAGTCACTGTTGCGGTATCGGTGGCAGAATTCACATCCGTGCCACCAGCATCCTTACCCGTGGCTGAAGCAATATTGGTCACCGAACCAGCGTTCAGATCCGCCAGGGTAATAGTGTAGCTGGCGGTACAGATCAGTTTTCCTCCAGGAGCCAGGCTGGCAGGCGCGCCTGTGCAGGCTTCGTCGGTCGCCTTATCATCCGCCACCGAGAACGGCGCGTAAAGTGTTACATTGCCGCTGTTGGTAACCTCGTAGCTGTAGCTGATTACATCATTCACCGCTGAATAAGTCAGTGGTGAAGCCGTCTTGACGATACTCAGTGCCGCACCCTGGCTGGCAGTCACAGTCTCCGTATCTGTCGCCGAAGTAATACTCTTGCCGTTCGGATCTTTACCCGTAGCAGATGCGATATTCATCACCGAACCTGCATCCAGGTCTGCCTGCCTTATGCTGTAGGTTGCCGTACAGGTCATCGACGCACCAGGCATCAGGTTCCCTGCCGGGCAGGCTTCGTCTGTCGCCCTGTCATCCGCCACCGTGAAAAGACCATACAACGTGACATTGCCGTTGTTGGTTAACAGATAGCTGTAATTGATCACATCATTCAAGGCTGAATATGTCAGTGGTGAAGCCGTTTTGACGATACTCAGCGCCGGACCCTGGCTGGCAGTCACCGTTCTGGTATCGGTTGCCGAAGTGACATCCTTGCCATTCAGGTCCTTGCCTGTAGCCGATGCAATGTTCGTCACTGAACCCGCATCCAAATCTCCCTGGGTAATTGTGTAGCTGGCCGTGCAGGTCATAGACGCGCCAGGCACAAGGTCACCTGCCGGGCAGGCTTCGTCTGTTGCTTTGTCATCCGCCACTGTAAACAGACCGTACAGGGTCACATTCCCGTTATTGGTCAACGCATAGCTGTAGCTGATCACATCACCCACCACAGAATACGTGGCTGGTGCGGCTGTCTTGACGATGCCCAAAACAGGATTTTGAACAGCGCTAACTGTCTCGCTATCCGTTGCTGAAGTTACATCTTTACCACCCGGATCCTTGCCAATGGCTGAAGCGACATTTGTTACAGTACCTGCGTTTAGGTCGCCTTGCGTAATCGTGTAGCTGGCAGTGCAGGTCATCGATGCACCGGGCGTCAGGTCTCCCGCCGCGCAGGCTTCATCCGCTGCCTTGTCATCTGCCACCGTGAACAGACCATACAGGCTCACATTCCCGGTGTTGGTAAGCAAATAGCTGTAACTTATCACATCACCCACAGCCGAATATGTGGCCGGTGTGGCTGTCTTGACGATTGTCAGGGCAGGTGCTGCCACAAAATTCACAGTCACGGTGCTCGTCAAAGACAATGTCTGATCGCTGTCTGCTGTGGCGGTGTTTACATAGCTTCCAATGTTAACGTCGGCCTGGCTGACTGTATGTGTCGCCGGGCAGGTCATTTTTGCGCCTGGAGCCAGGCTCGCAGGCTGCGCCGGGCTGCATACACCAACATTTGCGCTGTTATCCGAGACAACGACACTCGTCAACGTAACATTGCCTGTATTCTTTACAACAATGTCGTAAGGTATCGTATCGCCCACTATATAAGTACCCGGGATTGTCTCACTTTTGAGAATAGTGAACACCGGGTTCTGGATGGCATTCACAGTCACAGTATCTGTTGCGGATGTAATATCCCTACCGCCCGAATCCTTACCCGAGGCCGAGGCGATGTTCGTCACCGAACCAGCGTCCAAATCGCCCTGAGTAATGCTGTATGTGGCTGAGCAGGTCATCGTACCACCCGGTGCCAGATTCCCAGTCGGACAGGCTTCATCCGCTGCCCTGTCATCCGCTACCGAGATCGGAGCATAAAGTGTCACATTCCCGTTATTGGAAACCAGGTAACTGTAATTAATTACATTGCCTGGGGCAAAATAGATAAGCGGATTCGCACTCTTCTTAATCGTGATGGATGGGCTTTTTACGGCATTAACTGTGGCTGTGTCGGTCGGAGAAGTGGTTGTACCGCTGGAGACCGAGGCGACATTCGTCACAGAACCCGCGTCCAGGTCCACCTGCGTGATCGTGTAGCTCGCCGTGCAGGTGATCTTGTCGCCAGGCGCCAGGCTGACAGGCGTTGCCGGGCAGGCTTCATCCGCTGCCTTATCATCATCCACTGTGAACGGCGCGTACAGCGTCACATTACCTGTGTTCGTCACTTCATAGCTGTAGCCGATCACATCGCCCAACGCGTTGTAGGTGGTCGGCAGTGCCGTCTTCACCATGCCCAACGAAGGGCTTTGTACGGCGGTCACCGTGGCGGTATCCTGCGCCGATGTCACGTCATTGCCGTTGGTCGCCGCATCCTTGCCAGTCGCTCTTGCCGTGTTGGTCACACTGCCCGCGTCCAGGTCTGCCAGCGTAATCGTGTAGCTCGCCGTGCAGGTGATCATTCCATTCGGTGCCAGGCTGACAGGCGTCGCCGGGCAGCTTTCATCCCCAGCCTTATCATCCGCCACCGTGAACGGCGCGTACAGCGTCACATTGCCCGTGTTCGTCACTTCAAAGCTGTAGCCGATCACATTGCCCACTGCGTTGTAGGTGGCTGGCAAGGCTGTCTTCACAATGCCTAGCGATGGGCTTTGCGTAAGCGGGATATTCAACGTATCCGTCGCGTTTGGCGCTTCGTTCGAGCTGACCGTCACGGTATTGGTCAAATTGCCGCTCGCAGCTGTCAGCGATCCGTTCGCATCCAGTTCCACAAGCGTAAAGGTGTGCGTAGCGCTGCAATTCATCGTACCCGCCGGAGCCAGTGTGGTTGCCGGGCAGCTCATATCATTATTGTCGTTGTCGTCGCTCAGCGCGATACCGGTCAGCGTCACGTTACCCTTGTTTGTCACCAGGTAACTGTAGGTTACAGTACCGGGCGCGTTCAGGCTGGTCGTCAGCGAACTCTTCAACACCGTCATCGTGGCAGTGTAGGTGATCGGGATATTCAGCGTGGAAGTCGCGTTTGGCGCTTCAATCGAGCTGGCTGTCACCGTGTTGGTCAGCTTGCCGCTCAAGGCGGTCGGCGAGCCGTTCGCATCCAATTCCGCCTGCGTAAACGTATGCGTGGCTGAACAGGTCATTGCCACACTCGGAGCCAGCGTGGTCGCCGGGCAACTCATGTCGTTGTTGTCGTTGTCATCGCTCAGCGCAATACCAGTCAATGTCACGTTACCAGTGTTCGTCACCACGTAGCTGTAGGTCACTATGCCAGGAGCGCTCAGACCAGTCGTCAGCGAACTCTTCAACACCGTCATCGTGGCGGTATAGGTGATCGGTATATTCAGCGTGGAAGTCGCGTTTGGCGCTTCGGTCGAGCTAGCTGTCACCGTGTTGGTTAATTTGCCGCTTAAGGCGGTTGGTGACCCGTTCGCGTCCAGTTCAGCCTGTGTAAACGTGTGCGTGGCGCTGCAGGTCATTGTTCCCGCGGGAGCCAGCGTGGTCGCCGGGCAGCTCATGTCATTATTGTCGTTGTCATCGCTCAGTGCGATGCCGGTCAGCGTCACATTACCTGTGTTCGTCACCAGGTAGCTGTATGTCACAGTTCCAGGAGCGTTCAAACCGGTTGTCAGCGAACTCTTCAACACCGTCATCGTAGCGGTATAGGTGATCGGGATGTTCAACGTATCCGTCGCGTTTGGCGCTTCGTTCGAGCTGGCGGTCACCGTGTTGGTCAACCTACCGCTTAACGCGGTTGGTGACCCGTTCGCGTCCAGTTCAGCCTGCGTAAACGTGTGTGTGGCAGAACAGGTCATCGTACCAGCCGGAGCCAGTGTTGTTGCCGGGCAGCTCATATCGTTGTTATCGTTGTCATCGCTCAACCCAATGCCGGTCAATGTCAGGTTACCTGAGTTCGTCACCAGGTAGCTGTAGGTTACCGTCCCAGGGGAGCTCAGGCTGGTCGTCAGCGAACTCTTGACCACCGTCATCGCCGGCGTCTGCGTGATCGGAATATTAAGCGTATCCGTTGCAGTCGCTGTCTGGGTCGAGTTGGCGGTCACCGTGTTCGTCAACTTGCCGCTTGCGGCTGTCGGCGAACCGTTGGCATCCAATTCCGCCTGTGTAAAGGTATGCGTGGCGCTGCAGGTCATTGCAGCTGTTGGTGCGAGCGTGGTCACCGGGCAGCTCATATTGTTGTTGTCGTTATCGTCACTCAACGCGATGCCGGTCAGTGTCACATTACCCGTGTTCGTCACCAGGTAGCTGTAAGTCACCATTGCTGGCACGTTCAGACCGGTTGTCAGCGAACTCTTGACCACCGTCATCGCCGGGCTCTGTGTGCCCGTTACGGTTACGAAGTCGATATTGGAAGACACATCCGCGCCGCCGCTGGCCTTATCTTTCGCCTTCGCGCTTGCCGTGTTTGTTACACTGCCTGCATCCAGATCCGCCTGCGTGATGGTATACGTTGCAGTGCAATCCACGCTGGTTGTGGGCGCAATACTCACAGGAGTTGCCGGGCATGAAACGGGTGTTTTGTTATCGCTGACTGTGTAAGGCGCATACAGCGTCACGTTTCCGTCATTCTTCAGGTTGTAACTATAAGACAGCGTATTGCCAACCGCGTTATAACCCAGGCTGGTGGTAGTTTTCTTCAAAGTCAGCGTTTTGGTCTGCGTGCCAGTCACTGTGACAGAGTCAATATTGGAAGTGATCACCACACCGCCCTTGTCTTTTGCGGTGGCACTTGCAGTGTTCGTCACAGTACCTGCGTCCAGATCTGCCTGCGTGATCGCATAAGTAGAGGTGCAGTCCACACTCTCGTTCATGGCGATAGTTACCGGGGTCGCCGGGCAGCTGACTGTCGTCCTGTCATCAGTCACCGTATATGGCGCGAACAGGGTCACGTTGCCGTCATTCTTCAGGTTGAAGTTGTAAGACAGTACATCGCCCACTGCGCTGTAGCCCAGGCTGGTCGTGCTCTTAAGCAGTGTCAGAACGGGGTTGGCAATATACATGCCGGCATCAATTGTGTTGTTCGTCTCGCCATCCACCAGCATGACCGTTGCCGTCTGACCGGTATCCGGGTCAGCGTTGCTGTCATTTGCCGCAGTCGAACCAGCCGCATTCTTCGGGCTGAAGACGTAGCCGGTTGGCAGGGTAAAGACCACGTAATAGTCGCCTTCCACCAGGTTGGTGAACCTGTAGAGTCCGCTTGCATCCGTTGTTGTACTGGTAATAAGGCTGCCCGCACCTGAATACAGGTTAATAGCCGCGCCATTAATCCCTGTTTCACCCGCATCCTGGATCCCGTCATAGTTAGAGTCATACCAGACAAAATCGCTGATTATGGCAGGTCGGAAGAAGCCAAAGTCAAGCGTCATGTTGGCATGATCATCTGGCTGCGAACCCTGTCCAACAATCTCATTGACAGGTTCGGTGCCGCCGATCGGGCCAAGCGTAATCGCATCAGAGATCACATCCGAGCCCACCAGTTTACCGTTGTCGTCATTCAATACATTATTATCCGGGTCGCTCGGTACGATCTCACTGGTTGAGTTATCGGGGTTCATGGTCGTCCTGGAAGACCAGTATCCGACCAGTTTGCCCCCTCCCGTAAAGTTACTGGCAGGCACAACCACCACGTAGTCACCAGGGAACAGATTATCAAACAGAAAATAACCCGCGGCATCCGTCACATCCGGTGCAAGAACAGCCCCGGTAGGCTGGCCCAGGCCGTTTGCTGCGAACAATTGAACGGTTACGCCGGGAGCGCCCACTTCAACACCGTTCTGCAGCCCATCATTATTCGTATCCAACCACAGGCGGTCGCCCAACGCATAGCGGGCCGCAAAACCGAAGTCCAGCGTCAGATCTGTGGTGGTACCTGTCAAATTCGTGACCGCATTATTTCCCTTTGCACCTGTTAAACCAGGCTGCGTATCCACCGGGTTGGATGCCACCAGGCCGGAACCTTCCTGGTGGTTATCACCATTATCGTTACTGTCTGTGTTGGTGTTCGGATTGTTATTATCTGTCTGATCAACCGTATCGATCGTGCTGATCATGCCAACCGTCTCGGAAATCTTGATCACGTATTTGCCGGCAGGCAGGCCGGAGAACACATAATCTCCGCCCGCTCCGCTCATCAGGCTGCCGGTCAGGTCGTCTGCGGTTTGCCAGATGCCATCCGGACCCACCTTGATCTCCGTAACGCCATCGCCGGTATACAGCCGCACCGGGTTGTTAGAAATCAAGCCGTCATCCAGCGCGACATACTGTCCGTCTACAACCGTCCCGCCTTCCGTCCACAGCACACCACCCACTTCCGTCCTGTAGAAACCAAAGTCTGCCGTCATATTGGCACGGTTGTCCGGCTGAGCGCCCTGCCCAACCCCCGCCCGAAGCTGTGCGGCAGCCTCTCCAGTTGGCTCAGTTCCCCCAAGCGTGATGGGCAAGGTGATTACAGCCCCAGCCAGCGGGTCAGCGGTTTGACGGGTACCGTTATCATCAGCATCCGTTGCCACAATATCCACGTTGACAGCCGCAACTTCATCAATCGTTGCCAGACCGTCATTTCGCATTGATGTCTTCGAAGACCAGTAACCAACCAGTTTGCTATTCCCCACAAAGTTGGAAGCCGGGATAACCACCACATAGCTGCCTGGCTCCAGGTAATCAAACAAGTAGAAACCGCCGTCTTTCGTGGTATCTGTTGCCAGTGGTGTGCTAAAAGTTGTATCAGCAGCTGCATACAGCTGCACCACCACACCATCCACCCCTGCTTCACCGCTGTCCATCACCCCGTTATTACTTGTATCGAACCATACCCTGTTGCCCAGGGCATAGTATGGCGTAATTCCGCCCGTGTGCTGCGCGGGGTCGGTGTAATTATTTACGCCCACCGCGGAACCGTTGCGCTCGCCATTGACATCACCGCTGTCACCCGGCGTGACTGAGCCTGTGCCCTTTGTTCCGGGCAGCGATGTATAGGTAAGTGTGGCAATATTGGTTACCGTGGCATCTCCACTGAGCGCAGAAGCTGCGGGCGGCGCATCAACCGTCACCTGGTAGGTGAAATCAACAGCACCAGCCGTAAGGCAGTTCTCGGCGCAGGTCCACACCAGCGCAGGCCCGGCGCTTGCATCCGCCGTCCAGTTGGTGGGCTGGGAGATTGACAGCGGCACATAAGTCAGCCCGGCAGGAATGGTATCGGTTACACGCAAATCAAATGCCGCGGCCGTGCTGGAGATGGGCGTGGAAATGCTGAGCGTGTATGTGACTGTATCGTTGTATTTCCAATTCGTCAGTGCGCTTGCAGTTTTACCCAATAATAGGGACGGTTCCACCACCTTTGAGTAAATGTGATTGGATGTCACCGCCGTGCCGCCGCTAACTACTGCCGTGAACGCGTTGTTGTGGATGGTTGAGTTCTTAATGTTGTCACTGGTGTTGTTTACCAGCACATCAAATTCAACGATTACCTTCTCCGCTCCAGCATCTGAATCGTTATTTACAATGTTTCCAGCCGTGAAAGTAACATCCTGACCGACCACTGTAACATAAGCCGGAAGCATCGGGATAACCGCATTTTGCGCACCCGAAAAATCAGCCGCGGCTGTCATAGCAACGTCAGAAACAAGCATGATCGTCGGGTTGCCAAGATAGCTCAAGCCAGTCGGCAGGGTGTCCGCAAAGGTCAGCCCGGCCAGGGTTCCTTCCGGTACGGTCACATCCATCTGGTAGCGCATGATTTCGCCAATTGCCAGCTCGCGCGCCTGGGTGGTGCCGTTGGATCCGTTGCCAGTTTCAGGGGTGTGCACCTCAGAAGTGCTGACAATCGATTTGACAGGCAGCAAATCATCCGCATACAGGGTGGCAGTCGCACTGGTGGTGTAATCATTTACCCCGCCTGAACCGTCACGCTCACCGTTGAATGCGCCAGTGCGGATATCGCCGGAAAGTGAAGTCCACGTGGCAACACCCGTATTCTCCAACTTTTGCTTCGGGGTGACATCCGGTGTAAGTGTGGCAGTATAGGTGATCGTGACGGTCGTACCAACCGGAATGTTGGTGATGTCTACCTTAACCGTGTTGGAAGTATCCGTTGTAGTCACCGTTCCCAGCGGGCCGACATTGTTAACCTGTACCGAGCCGGTTTTCAACGTGGCATACACCGGCAGCACATCAGTAAAGTTAACTTCATTGGCTGTTGCAGTGCTGGTGGCATCATGCGCAATCGTAATTGTGTAATTTACTTCATCGCTCGCATCCAGCGTTGCTGCTGCCGGAACGGCCGTTTTACCGATCGTCAGGATCGGCTCAATGATGGTTGTTTTCACACTGCTTGGCGTTGCAGATTGGGGCACAGCATCCGCTTTGGCATAGCTCAACGTTGTCGTGTTGGTCAACTCGGTGTAATTCTGATTGGCCGCCACATTCGCCACAACAACGTCATATTCGATCGTGAACGGGCTGGTTGTCACCACTGCGTTGCCAAAATCCCAGGTAAGTGTCACCGCGCCAGTGCCGTCTGTGGAACCCATGCTGCTAAACGTTGCTGCGGTCACCCCGGCGCTCACGCTCTGGGTATTGACCGTGTATATATACCCAGCTGGCAGCAAGTCAACCACCTTTGCGCTCAGCACAGTTCCCAACGGACTGTTGATTGTCAGGGTGAAATGAACCGTCTGCCCAATTGCTGGATTCAAAATGTCAGCCGCTTTGGAGATGGTCGGCGCGCCAGCGGAAAATACGGCTTGAGCCGTATCCTGGGTACCGTCAACGGCAGCCGGAGTCGGGCCGTCTGCATACACCCGCTCGCCCGCAAATGTTCCGTCCTGCGAGGTCCAGTCCGCATCGATCGTGTTGGTATGATTGCCGTCCAGGTAAAGATTAGACTGGGCAATACCGCTGTAAACACACTCGATATACGAATCGGGTGCCGTGGACAGAATGTCCCAGGCGCCTGTCCCTGCCGGGTCCCCATCTAAGACAATATTATCCAATCCCGAACCATCTTCAGTGACCGCGGTTGTAGCGTTAATCGGGGTGCTAGTCAAACCGTCAAAGGAAGAACAGCTGTTAACCTTGTCAAACTTCACACCCTGCGCCATCACATCCAGCGCCGTCACATCGTACGCCGGGCTGTCGCCCGTATTCGTGAACCGCACCGTGTAGTTGATCGTGTCGCCAGCCTTCACGTTGGCAGTCTTGTCCACCAGTTTGGTTGTTGTGATCACCGGCTCGATGATCGTATACCCGTCCGTCGCCGGGCCCAGGTTTACCGTAGTACCAGCAATATCCAGGT
>JBBRWF010000022.1:0-17788 GCA_038249405.1 Anaerolineales bacterium | reverse complement strand
CCTGACGGTTGGTATCCTGGTTCTTATCCTTGATCCTTTCTGGAAAGAGGAAAGCCGCCGGACAAACCTGGGTTGGCTGAGTGCTGGCGGGCTTAGCGTGGTGCTGGCTATCAGCTTGATTTTTGGTCGCCCCGATCAGGCTGGTTCGGCATTTGGCGGTATGCTGCGCTACGATTGGTTGTCCTTCGTCTTCAAGATGCTCTTTATTTTTGGCGCGGCGATCACATCATTGTTCATGATGGATGTCGAGAAAGTCGGAAATCGAGCAGATGGTTATGTACTGCTGCTTTCGGCCACCATTGGCATGAACTTGATGGCAGCCTCCTCAGACCTGGTGATGTTGTATCTGGCAATTGAAACGACCTCCATCCCGATGTACGTGTTGGCGGGTTTCCTGCTGGATGATCGCAAGTCAACTGAAGCTGGTTTCAAGTATCTGCTCTTTGGTGCCATGACTTCGGCAATCTTCCTGTACGGCCTTTCGCTTGTGTTCGGCTTTTCAGGCACAACGCAGTATGAAGGTATGCGCAGCTATTTTGGCACTTTCAATCCAGTTTCGTTGGGTGTGTTATTCCTGGTGGTGGTTGGGTTGGGCTTCAAAATTTCACTGGTGCCGTTCCATTTTTGGGCGCCAGACACTTATGAAGGTGCGCCTACTCCCATCACAGGCTTCCTTTCGACTGCATCTAAAGCGGCCGGGTTTGCGGTACTCATCCGTCTGTTCATCAGTGCCTTTCCTCAAATGGCGGTTGACTGGCAGATGCTGCTGGCTATCCTGGCAGTATTGACCATGACTCTTGGCAACCTGGCAGCCCTGGCGCAAACCAACATCAAACGCCTGCTGGCTTATTCATCCATCGCACATGCGGGTTACGCCCTGATTGGGCTGGTAGCCAACAACCAGTTGGGTGTCACAGGTGTGGTTTATTACCTGTTGGCCTACATACTTACTAACCTGGCTGCTTTTGGCATCATCATGGCCTTCGGACGCATCACTGGTTCAGATGAGATCCGCGCTTACGACGGCATGAGCCGCCGCTCACCGTACCTGGGCCTGGCGATGATGGTTGCCTTCCTGTCACTGGCTGGCATGCCGCCCTTTGGTGGATTTATTGCCAAGGTCCTGGTATTTGCCGCAGCCATCCAGTCTGGGTGGTATGTTCTGGTCATGATCGGCGTGCTTAACTCGATCATCGGCCTTTATTACTACCTGACGGTTTTGAAGTATGTTTACCTGTACCGCATGGAAGGTGAAAACGAGGAAGCGCACCCTATTCAGGTCTCCAGGCCTTTTGTGTTTGCGATGATTGTCCTGACACTGGGCATCGTGATTGTTGGATCTTTCTTCGCTCCCTGGTTTGGTTTTTCGACCAATGCGGCGCTCAGCCTGTTCTATTAAAGAATAGAAATATTGCCTTCATGGGTCTCGTTGAAGTGAGGGCAATATGATTTTATTTACTTTACTGATAAAAAACCTTTGTGATATAATCCGCAACCATGAGTGACCCAAAACGCTTGGAAAACGACCGTCATCAGCGTGTTTATAACCTTACGATGGCGGCTGTTGCCAGCCAGGTTGGGTGTTTTACTCTGGTCATTATTTTTGGTGCTTTGATTGCGGGGCTTTGGCTTGACCGGTCGTTTGAGACAAAGCCGCTTTTTACGATTTTGTTTATGGTGGCAAGCATGCCCATCACACTTTTCGTGATGATTCGTATCGTACAGGCTGCTACCAGCCGTATCAAGCCAGTAGTTGAGAAGAAAAACCACGAAAATTTTGAAGGAGGTAGTGAATCGTGAGTGAGACTCCAAAACAAAGAGTATGGGGTCGGTGGGTAGTTCTCGCGGCAGTAATCCTTGGCGCAGTGCTGTTTTACGGCATCGGCATCAAGGTGGTTATGCCTGCGGTTGTTCTTCCCCCGGAGCCTCTTACAGCCAAAATTCCAACCCCAATAGGCGATTTTTCTCTCACAGGGACGTTGGTCGCGTTAATTTTCGCGGATATACTCATCTTTGCGCTGGCTTTTGGCATCAGTTCAGCCATAAAAAAAGGTGGTCTCATCCTTACAGGTGTGGTCGGCGCTGTTGAAGCTCTGCTGGAAATACTGCATGGCATGACCGAAGGCACTGCCGGAAAGTGGACCAAGGCGATCTTTCCCTGGTTCGCGACCATAACACTACTGGTGATGATCGCAAACTGGACGGAACTTCTGCCTGGCGTTGAGACAATTGGTTTGCTCGAAAAATCTTCGCATGGCGAATATGCCGTTCAACAGGTGGGACCAATAAAGTCGATCATCAAGGCAGAGGAAGGCAAGGGCGAGTACTTGTTGATTCCCTTTGTGCGAGTTGTTTCCACTGACTTGAACTTTACAGTTGCTATTGCGCTGGTGGTCGTGGTCATGATCCAGGTTTTTGGTGTACGTTCGCAGGGGGGAGCGTATTTCGGGAAATTTTGGAATACGAGCACAGTATTTTCAAAACCAATTTTTGGCGTGATTGACTTCGGCGTAGGTCTTCTGGAAATCATTTCCGAATTTTCCAAAGTTCTATCGTTTGCCTTCCGTCTTTTTGGTAATATTTTCGCTGGTTCGGTTCTTTTGTTCGTCATCGGGTCGCTTGTGCCAGTGTTCGCACAATCGATTTTCTATCTCTTGGAATTTTTTGTGGGCGCCATCCAGGCCTTTGTGTTCGGTTTGCTTGCCATGACTTTTATGGCCCAGGCCACGCAGGGACATGGCGGCGAACACCACGAAGAAGCTCACGCGTAAGTCTTCGGGCGCAACCGCCCGGGCGATTTGCTCCAAGCAAATCGCACCATTAATCATAAGGCGTGATTTGCATCGCAAATCGCCCGAAAACTCAAACGGAGGATGTAAGTTATGGATGCTGCTGCTGCAAAATTGATTGGCGCTGGTTTGGCCATGATCGGTGCAATTGGTGCGGGTGCTGGTATTGGTATCGTTGCCAGCGGTGCTGTTCAGGCCATGGGCCGCAACCCGGATGCAACCGGCACAATTCAGACCAATATGATTCTTGGTATCGCCTTCGCTGAAGCGGTTGCCATTTATTGTCTGGTTGTCGCTCTCCTGATCCTGTTTGTTTTCTAAAATAAGACAGGGAGGCTACTTTGGAAGCTCTTGGTATCAATGGTTCATTTCTGCTAGTGCAGATAGTAAACCTCATCATTGTATACGTGGTGGTGAGCAAATGGATTGTCACCCCGATTATTGGCATGCTCGAGAAACGCCGCGAGACGATTGCCAACGGTCTGGAAGATGCTCGCGTCGCAGCCGAGGCCCGCGCCAGCGCTGAGAAAGACGCTCAGAAGATTATTGCCGAAGCCCAGGCCAAGGCAAGCCAGGTTGTCCGCGATGCCACAGAACGCGCCGAATCCGCTGGCCGTGATGTAAAAGCCGCGATCGAAGCTGAAGCTGGTAAAGCCCGTGAAAAGGCGGTTGCAGATGTCGAAGAAGATCGCAACCGTATTCTGGGCGATTTGCGCGGCCAGGTTGCAGCTCTCTCGATTGCAGCCACTCAAAAACTGGTAGGCGATGCTCTGGATGAAAAGCGCCAGCGTGTTCTGATTGATGAATTCTTCTCTGGTGTAAAAGCGGGTAAGATCGTCATGATGGAAGATGCCAAGGTCGGCGGCGCCTCCGCAGAGATCACCAGCGCTCTACCTTTAACTAAAGACGAACAAGACATCGTCAAGAATGATGTTCTTGCCAAAACAGGCGCTCAGGCCGTGGCTTTCCGCGTTGACCCCGCCATTTTGGGTGGTCTGGTTATCAAAGTCGGAGATAAGGTTCTGGATGGCTCTGTTTCTGGTAAACTCGAAGGCCTGCGGTCGAGCCTGCGCTAAGATTGATTGACAAGCCAAAACCTGACAGGTCATCGTGCCTGTCAGGTTTTTATTTTCAGGTAGTGTCTCTTTATGTCTCCCCAAATCCTTTCCAAACTCTTCTCAGCTTTTCCATTGCCTTATACAGGGGATTTGCCCCCTGATTTGAACATTAATCAGGTTGTTGCCGATTCACGCCTGGTGCAGCCTGGCTCCTTGTTTGTAGCCGCCAATGGCGGCACAGCGGACGGACATAAATTTATTGCGGCTGCATTGCTCAGAGGGGCTGTTGCGGTGGTCGGTGAACAGTCTCTCACAAACCTGGCAGTTCCTTATTTGCGCGTAGACAACGCGCGCCAGGCGCTGGCCTATCTTTCGGCTGCCTTTTTTGAACATCCGGCGCAAAAAATGGTGATGATTGGCGTTACCGGCACAGATGGGAAGACCACAACCTGCAATATTCTGTATCAAATTTTGCTGGCTGCTGGTTTCAAAACAGGCATGATTTCAACGGTTAATGCTGTCATCGCTGATGAAGTTCTGGATACAGGTTTTCATGTCACCACCCCTGATGCTCCCGAAGTGCAACGTTACCTGTCAAGAATGGTGGATGCAGGTTTGACCCATGTTGTGCTTGAAACCACTTCGCACGGCTGGGCGCAGTATCGCGTTGACGCCTGTGAATTCGATATTGGGGTGGTCACCAATATCACCCACGAGCATCTTGATTACCACGGCTCTTATGAAAATTATCGGGCTGCGAAGGCCAGGTTGTTTACCGGGCTGAATGAGACATCACCCAAAGCAATTGGCAATATTCGCCTGGGCGTTTTGAACCGGGATGATTTATCTTATGCGTATCTTGAACAGGTTACAGGTGCGCAAAAAGTTAGTTACGGTCTCACACCGCAAGCAGAAATACGGGCTGAAAATATTGTTCAAACTTTTAGTGGAACGGAATTTGACCTGGTGGGCAGCACCTTTCAGGTGAAGATGCACTCACCCTTGCTTGGGCTTTACAATGTTTCTAACTGCCTGGCTGCTTTGACGGCTGCTATTGCGGGCCTGGGGATTGAACCAGATATGGCAGCCAAAGGCGTTGCCAGTTTGCCAGGTGTGCCTGGCCGTATGGAGCGCATTGATCTTGGTCAAAAATTTGATGCGTATGTTGATTTTGCTCATACTCCAAATGCGCTAAAGGTTACTCTGGAAACAGCCCGGCAAATGCTTGCCTCGCGTCCTGGTGAAGGCAGGATCATTGCAATCTTTGGCTCTGCCGGGTTGCGAGATAAAGAAAAAAGGCGCATGATGTCAGAAGTTTCTGCCCAACTTGCAGATCTGAGCATTCTGACTGCTGAAGATCCTCGTACTGAATCTCTGGACGGTATTCTTGAAGAAATGGCAGATGGTGCGCGTAGCCAGAATATTCAGGAAGGTCGATCGTTTTGGCGGGTTAAAGACCGCGGCGATGCTATTCGGTTTGCGCTCAAACTGGCGCGCCCTGGAGATGTGGTAATTTCGTGCGGCAAGGGGCATGAGCAGTCGATGTGTTTTGGAAGTACTGAATACGCCTGGGACGACCGTATTGCCCTTCAAGCAGCTCTTTCGGAGTATTTGGGAATACCTGGACCGAATATGCCATATCTACCTACAAGTGAGACCCCTGAATAAGGTTGTATCTGCCTGTTTGGTATTAAGCAATATTTTTTACGGAGGACTGTATGAAGGTTGAGCCTGTTGTCTTGAGCGGGAAATATATTCGGTTGGAACCGTTATCGCTCGAACATACCCCCGGTTTAAGCATTGTCGGCAAAGATGCGTCCATCTGGCGTTTTATGTTGTATGGTGAAGTGACCACCCCTGAAAAGATGGGCGACTGGGTGCGGGAAATCTTATCCAGGAAAGCCGCTGGGACTGATCAGCCGTTTGCGGTGGTACATTTGGCCAGTGGAAAGCTGGCTGGGGCCACTCGCTACATGGAGATACGTGAGGCGCATCGGAGCCTGGAGATAGGTGGAACCTGGTATGGGCTTGAATATCAGCGTACACCAGTTAATACCGAAGCAAAATACTTACTCCTTCAGCACGCTTTTGAGACGCTTAGTTGCATACGCGTGCAATTCAAGGCAGATTCCCGTAATGAACGCTCCCTGAGGGCCATAGAAAGGCTTGGGGCAGTACATGAAGGCAAGTTGAGAAACCATATGGTACTGGAAGATGGAACTTATCGCCATTCTGTTTATTTCAGTATTCTGGAGGACGAGTGGCCTGCAGTCAAGGCAGGTTTGCAGGCTAAACTTGCTGGTTAAGCTTGCTTAAACCGGTTGGAATTTTTTACTCATTTGCTTCATATTTTAAACAGTATGCGCAAACGCAGTAAGGATCAGCCGGGTCATGAGTCGCGGATGGTTTGCGCTTGGCGACAGCAGTCTGGCGGGCGGCGAGTTTCTTTTGGCGTTTGATTTCAGCCTCAGAAACAATAGGGGTTTTGGAATGAGTACTTGTATCAATACTCAGGGCATTTTCATGAATGATGGATACGATTTCCACAAATTTCTCTTGCATTTCTGGTGAGTCCAGTTCACCTGTAAGAATGACAACTGTATCTGTGTCCCAGCCCACTAAAAATTGGTCATGGTCTGAAAATGTAAATTGATTAAAGAGTTCCTGTTATTCTGACCAGTATTCACTGCCAGCCGCAATAACAATTTTGGGGCGGTTTTCTTCGATCAATTGCCTGAACAAATCGAACCGATCTGTTTTGATCGCTTCGTAGCAAGCCTTTTGTGACGCGTATTGTGGGATTATCTTTTTGTAAATTATCTCATCATCGCCAAAATTTGGAACAGGCATTAATGTGCACAACAGGGTGGATCCATCTAGCCGGCCAAGATGATCGGACTGGTATTCTTTGAGCAGATCATTGGTTGGGTTTATATTATCCAAGCGAAGCACAATCTCACACATACCACGAAGACCGCTAATGGGTGCTTTTTCATCGGGTTGTGGGATTGTTTTGCTAATGTCATCCACCTGTTCAAATTTAAGCCGGGTACGGACTTTTTCTTCATCGCTGCCAAGTTCTTCCATACTTATAAACCATATATCGGCATCCAACCTGCCATAACCGATAAATTCCAGTAGATGATCCAATTGGTTTTGCGAAAGGGCTTTGTTCAAATTTGCTCCTAGGATAGAGACTGCGTAATGAGTACTGAATGGGTGGGGCTAGTTGCATTCAGTCATTGTTGTTCAAATATTTTGCCGCGAGATTATGAATTGTCTGAATGCCGCGCAATGTTGATTTTTGGCCGAGAGTCTTTTCAAGCGCAACATTAGAAAAGGTTGATTCGCTTTGTTTTTTCATACAAAGCCAATATATTTCCCTGCCAGATGAATGAAAAGCATCAATATCTGTTTCTCTTGCCATCAGCTTTTGGAGACTATTCTGGTCAGGAGCCTCAGAAAGAAAAGCGATATTAAATGCCTGAGCTGAATCTAATCTGGCTTGCGAAAAGGGCTGGTAACTGTGAATTGCGCTCAACTCTGCTTCAGTACGTAAAAAGGTGGTTACTGGATAAGCAAGGGTTTCGGAAAACATAGTTTCCATTTTAATTTCCAGCGGTCGAACATCTGGGATTGGAGATTCAAAAATAATGTTGCCGCTAGCAATAAATGTCTCTACATGTGAAAAGCCAAGCTCTTCACATATATTTCGCAGGAATTCCATTTTTACGGTATGGCCGCCTACATTAATGGCGCGTAGAAAAGCAAAATAGCGAAAAGTAGTCTGATTCACCGCTGGCCTTTTTTTATGAGTTAATTAAATTGCCATTTTTCTACAAAGTAAAGTTTATCACCAATCACGATACACTGCGAAGCAATGACTTTAATGGTTATCAGGTGATTAGATTGGTTAATGTTACCAACATTACCAAAAATGAACTATAACTTCCCAATAATTAATAGAAGAACGACATATATCTGGCGTAAAATAGAAAAGATGATTCGCATTGCAATGCTCTCTTACCATACCTGTCCTCTGGCAACCCTGGGAGGCAAAGATACCGGTGGCATGAATGTTTACGTGCGCGACTTGACGCGTGAACTTGGCCGGATGGGTATTCACGTGGATGTATTCACACGTTCGCAGGATGAACATGTGCCGCATGTGCTTCACGACCTGGGGTATGGCAACCGCGTTGTCCACATCCCTGCCGGTCCGGAACAACCTCTGCCGAAAAAGCAATTGATCGAGTATATACCGCAGTTTGTGGAAGGCATCCAGCGCTTTGCTGCTGAAAAAGGTATTCAGTACGACATTATCCATAGTCATTATTGGATGTCTGGCATTGCCGCTGGCATGCTGGCAGAATATTGGAAACTGCCGGTGGTGCATATGTTCCACACTTTGGGCGAGATGAAAAATCGAACTGCCACCAGTGCTGCCGAAAAAGAGGGCCTCTATCGTCTGGATGGAGAGCGCCAGGTTCTGGCAAAGGCTGATCGTATTATTGCAGCCACTTTGGCAGAGCAGGCCCAGTTGCAATGGTTGTATAAGGCGGATGTGCGCAAAGTGGTTGTTATTCCACCGGGCGTGGACACCGGTCATTTTTACCCGATACCGCCAGACGAGGCCCGTGAGTATGTTGGCATTCCGAAAGGGGACCGCATGGTCCTTTTTGTGGGCCGTATCGAGCCGCTAAAAGGAGTCGATACACTGATCCGTGCCATGTCGTGCATGCGCATGAATGATGTGGAAAAGCCAGCTTACCTGGCGATCATTGGCGGCGATCCAAATGCCAGCCCGGAAGAAATGAGCGCAGAAATGATCCGCCTGCAGGCGCTGTGCCAGGATTTGTGCATGGACCGCATGGTAATTTTTCTCGGAAAGCGTGGGCAGGATACACTGCCGTATTATTACTCTGCCGCAGAGGTACTTGTAATGCCATCTCATTATGAGTCGTTCGGAATGGTCGCCTTGGAGGCAATGTCATGCGGCACACCTGTAATTGCCTCACAGGTCGGCGGGTTGGCTTTTCTGGTGCAGGATGGTGTCACGGGGTATCATGTTCCCAACGGCGATTCTGATGCATTGTGCGCCCGCCTGACGATGTTGCTGGCCGATCACGCATTGCGTCAACAAATGGGAGAGCAGGCTGCCGCTTATGCTCATGGTTATGCCTGGGAAATTATCGCCAGGCAAATGATTAATGTCTATGAAAGCCTCTTGTCCAGGCGTTCGTAAATATTTCTGGAAATTTGCTGTTTTTATTTTAGGGCTGCAACAATCAATTTCACATTGTGTTTCATCATTTCGATATAACTGGGCGCAGCCCCTGGCTTTGCGGTGATCGAGTGGGTGTACAGGTCTGTGATTACTTTTGCACCTGTCTCCTGCGCTATTTGCTCAGCTAACTGTGGGTTGCTTCCGGTTTCAATGAAAATCGCTTTTGCGCCGCTCAACCTGATCTGATCTACCAGAGCAGCCATTTGTTGTGCCGAAGGTGATGCTTCGCTGCTTGTGCTGGGAATGATTGTGCCAGTGATGCGAAACCCATAGCGGTCTGCAAAGTAGCCAAACGACTCATGGTTGGTGACCAGCTGCCGGTTCTGTACTGGAATGCTGCTCACTTGTTTAACGATCCACTGATCCAATTCTTTTAATTGGCCGATATATTGGTCTGCGTTCTTGCCATATGTTATTTTTCCTTGTGGGTCTGCCCGGCTAAAACCGTCACGAATATTTTCAACATAATGAATGACATTATTGGGGTCCAGCCAGAAATGCGGATCTCCGTTGTGGTCAGGATCAATGATTTCATTGGCAGTTGGCTGTCGGCTGATCAACCCGCTGGATCCTTCGATGACCTGCCTCTCGCCGCCCGCATTTTCCAGAGTTTTGTCCAGCCAGGCTTCAAAATGGGCACCGTTCACGATCAGTACCTGGCTTTCTGCAATGCGCACAACATCCTGGGGTGTTGGTTGATAAGCGTGAGGGTCTATGCCCATCGGGATTAAAGTATCTACTTCCAGGCGCTCACCGGCTACATTTTGAGCAATATCTGTCAAGAAAGATTCCACAGCCATTATGCGCAGTTTTTTTGCTCCAGGTGTGCTTTGAGAATTTCCCGTGGAGCAAGCTGCCAGCATCAGGCTGGCGATTGTTAGCCCTATTGCTGCGGTGGTGAGTTTATTCTTCATTCTATTCCTCCTGATTTAGACTATGCAAGAGCCATTATGCTCCAGGTGTTTTATGCAATTATGTGTATTTGTGAAATAACAAAACCAAATTTTGTAAATGATATTGATAATCATTATCAATTATAAAGGAGTTGATAAATTACTGTCAAGCGCAAAACTTGAGAGATTTTGCAACCCTTAATGGATAAAATACCAGCATGGCAAATATGGCTCACCTAAAATTTAATGACTTTGCGCCCGATTTGGAACTCCTGGATACTCGGGGCGGTTTTGTCCGGTTGTCATCTCTGTGGCGGGGCAAGGTTTTATTGCTTGCTTTTACGCGCCATTTTGGCTGCCCGCAGTGCAAGGAGATGATGGATCACCTGGTGCAGATAAAACCGGATCTGGCTGCTAAGGGTCTGGTGTTGGCGGTTGTGACTCAGGGTACACCAGATTCCGCAAAGAATTTCTGCTCTGAGCGCGCGCCTGGTGTCCTTTGCCTGGCAGACCCGGAGCGTAAATCATACATGGCTTATGGCCTTGGACGAGCCTCTATGCTTCAGTCGGTATTCTCCCTGCATGTGATGCGCTCCAACAAACGCCTGCAGGCAGAAAAAGGCTGGAAGCCGGAAGTGCCTCCGGCCGGCCAGGATGCTTTTCAAATGTCAGGTACATTTATCATTGGTCCAGACGGGCGCATTCGAATGCCTTATTATTATGATGATATCGCTGACCATCCATCTGTTGATTTGCTTCTTCGCGGAGTGATGGGCATGGATTGGTCTATTCCGCTAGATTCCCCTATTCAACCCGAGTAAATTATGCAAAGTTTAGCTCTCGCTTCTTATCTGGCCCTCAAAGAGGTCTGGCGCAATCGCGGACGTTTTCTGCTTGTGAGCATGGTAATCGCATTAATCACTCTGCTGGTGTTGTTTATCGCCGCGCTTGGTGAAGGCCTTGGTACCAACAATCGAGAATACATCTCCCAATTGGATGGCGAACTGGTCGTGTTTTCTGAAAAAGCTGATTTTATTATTAGCGCCAGTCGTATGAATGAAAACACTCTGCGAGCCATAAGGCGTGTGGATGGCATTTCAGATGCAGGGCCGGTTTCTGCCGCCAATACGGCTATCTTGTTGCCGGATGATAAAGTGTTAAAGGTATCACTGCTTGGTGTCGAATCCGAACGCCCCGGCACGCCCGCAATCGTATCAGGTCGCTCTTTTCTAACCGATCAAGCGCGTGAGGTGATTATCGATCAGCGCGTGGTGCAGCGTTCAAGTATTAAATTAGGCGATCTGATCACAATCCGTTCCACCCAGGGAACCAAGGATCAGTTTTTTGATTTAAAAGTGGTTGGCATCTCTCGCGGGCAGGCGTTCTTTTTCCAACCTTCCATCTTTGTGCCGCCTTACGTCTGGGAGCGTGTCCGCCCTAAATCAGAGGCAGAGTTAAACAATCTGACGCCTGCCATCAATATAGTGGTTGTCAAACTGACCGACCCCACTCAAATGAAACAAATGCAGCAAAAAATGAAGAGTTCCGTTCTGAATATCGATACAGCTGATATTCAGACAACCATAAATAACGTCCCTGGTTATTCAGCCCAGCAGGGCACAGTTCAGACTCAAGGTTTTTTCACCTTGTTGATCGGTGTGCTGGTGATAGGTGGCTTTTTTCAAATCCAGATTCTGCAAAAGGTGCCGCAGATTGGTGTTCTTAAGGCAATCGGAGCATCAAACTTTGTCGTGGGAATTTCGGCGATTATCCAGATCACAATCATTACGGCAATCGGAGTGGCAATCGGTGGTTTAATGACCTTCCTATTTTCACTCGGTTTTCCTCCCACGGTTCCTTTAACATTTAATGGAACATCATCCGCTTTTGCCATTCTCGCCCTGCTCTCGATTGGCCCGCTGGGCGGCCTGGTGTCGGTATTCTATGCAGTCAGAATCGAACCACTCAAGGCATTGCGCCTTTCGTAGGAGAATAAGATGAGCGCATTAGCCCTTGAAGTTCGAGATGTAATAAAAACTTTTGATAGCGATTCTGGTCCGATCAATGCGGTCGATAAAGTATCTTTTACAGTTGAGCATGGCGAATTTGTTGCCCTTGTTGGCCCGAGCGGCTCTGGGAAAACCACCATGTTATCCATCCTGGCTGCTCTGCTCACTCCCACCAGCGGACAGGTGCTAATTGACGGACAGGATTTAGCGCAGATGGCGGAAACGAAGCGGGTTGCCTTGCGCCGAGAGAAGATTGGTTTTACCTTTCAATCCAATAACTTGATTCCTTTTCTGAGTGCTCTTGAAAATGTGCAATTTATGCTGCGTCTGAATGGTAGGCTTGATAAAACGGGAAAAATACGGTCTGAGGAATTGCTTGCCCGTCTTGGACTTACAGATCGCTTAAATAGCCTTCCCAATCAGATGTCCGGAGGTCAACAGCAGCGCGTAGCCATTGCCCGTGCCTTGATCCATGCCCCCACAGTGGTGCTTGCTGACGAACCAACCGCCAGCCTGGATACTGAGCGCGCTTTTCAGGTCGTAAAAACATTTGCCGCACTGATACACGAGAATAACCGGGCTGGCATCATGGTCACGCATGATTTGCGTATGGTGCAATATGTTGATCGCGTACTTCAGATGCGGGACGGCAAGCTGGTGAAGATTTACAGCGATAAGAATGAAATTCTGGCTCTAGCCCGGGGCGAACAGAATTGAAACAGCATCACATTCGAGCAACTCAGCCGCGCTGCAGATTATGAACTTGATCAACTGCTCAAGGTTAATTGTGGAATTTAAAGTGAACCTAAAATCAACGAGCTTTTCGAGCTGCGTTAATTTTTTGCGAAGGTTCGTTCTTGAGCGAATGGTTTTTGAATCGACCAACGATCAGTTATCGCCGTGATTAACAGAAAATCAACTTTCTAAAAATCGGGGGTTTGGAAGTTTCTGAGTCTTTTGCTTCAATCCAATTAATTTTGGCATTAACGATTATGAATTCATCATACATGCTTGTAATAATTACGAGCGGCTCTGGTATAGCGCAACAAGGGCGGCGCCAATGGCTTGCGAGAGATCGCCCAGGGTGGCAGGCACAATGCTGATGTGTCCGCGCTGTGCAGACCATAAGTATGGATCAGCTGTTTCTCGAACAATCCGTAAATAGCGTTCGCGAAAAGCTTCGGTAGTATTTTCCGGGTCCATCAGGCCGCCGCCAATCACCACAAAGGATGGGTCGAGTGCCATCACCAGGTTGGCCACGTGCAGCCCCAGCACTTTTGCCTGAAAATCAAATATTTCTGTCGCCAATGGGTCTCCATTTTGAGCCAGAGTGCGCAGAGATAAGACCTTCTCCTTAATTGGAACACTGGATTGAGAAAGGGGATGCTGTGGAAATTTTTCCAGCTTTTCTGCCAGCAAATAGGGCAGCCCTGAGATGGTTGTATAAACCTCAACACAGCCCCAATCCTTGCCGCATCCACAGGGATACGGTTTCATGTCGAGCAGATGCAGCGGGGCGGGCATATGCCCACCTTCCATGCCCGCCAGACTGTCGCCATCCAGCGGGAGTCCATGTCTGTCGATGTAGGCTACACCCAGGCCTGAACCAGGCGCAAGCATTAATACCGAGCTATTCGTATTACCTCGAACCCGCTGGGCTTCAGCCACACCTCCATAGTTACCATCGTTCCCTACTACCAGCGGAACCGCGCGGCCGGCTTTTTGTGCCAATGCACTGCTGTAAGCGCTATGAACATCCCAGCCCTTAAATGAAAGTGGCAGGTTGGATGTCTTGTCTAAAACACCATAACGCAGAAAGGGCCCCGGAATAGCAAGCCCTACACCCGCTACCTGATCCCAGGTAAGCTGGTTTTGTTCAAGATATTCACCAACGGCCTCGACCCAACTGCGCACCACTGCCTCAGGCCCTAGTTGGGAATTCGTAGATCGTTGGAGCAGTTTGGTGGAAACGGTAGTGCCGTCCTTCCATACTGCGCCAATTTTTGAAGTGGTTGCGCCGCTGTCGGTGCCAATATATACCTGCTTGGAATTCATGCGATAACCTCGTAAACTAAAATGCCAGTCGATTGGTACTCAATATTATATCGCCCAAAAGAAACCTGGTTGAGCGGTGTTTGTTATTTTTATGGTGGGCTCAGCTGTTATTTTTCGCCAGAATTTCTTGAATCTGTGCCGGAATAAAAGGCTGTTCCAGACTGTCGTACAGTTCCCAGGTTTCATTATGAACGACAGTTGCACCCGGTGCCAGAGAGGCTAGCGGCCCAAGGCTTTCCAGTTCGATAAATTTGTCGTTGCAATAGGTTTCAGTATTGCATCCGCCGTCAGGATAGGCCGCAGATGGGATGGCTTCGAAGCGTTTGACAAACAATGTGTCTTCAATCCAGTAAGCCTGCCATCCATGCGGATTGAAATAACCGATTTTTATGGGGGGCAGGCTGGGTACAGCCTTTATCAAAATGCAATCATCACGAAGTACCAGCCTGGGGTCGGTCATTTGAGTGTAGGGCCAGATTGAAAGTTGACGGTTGGCGAGCAACCCGGTCTCATCAACATTCCCTACCGGCTGAGGAAAAATACCAACACCGCCCAGCCTGAGCATGGTAAGCGCCCACGGTGCCAACTCGACCGCCCAGGCTCCGTCGTTGCGCAATTCGTGCCGTAAAATAATCTGAGGGCGTTCGGGGTTCAGGCGGATTTCCACACTCTTTGCGATATGCGTCCAGGGTTCCGCGGGTTGATCGATGCGGGTGCCGCCCGGAATTTCGCTGATACTTGCGCTGGCATGATCGGGAAGATATGTTCGCGGCATGGCTTCAGGTGCATGCCAGAAGCGGTGTCCTCCGCGAAGGTAAAAATCGCCGTAAGGGGTTGGCAGCGCTTTGTTGCCCAGGTCTGCAAATAGATTGGTTTTACCAACCAGGTTGAGCCTCACAACCCGAGCGGAACTTGTCATTGTTTCGAGGTGGATAAACTTGTTTTCGAGTACCTGGGTTGGCCAACCGTTGAAATCATTTTGGTTCATAAGTAATCCTTTCAAACTTTGCAAGATTGCTTAAAAGCATGGTTTTACTGGCAATCAAAACACGCTTCCCGCATTAGTAGTTGCGTTAATGTCAATTGAACATTGGTGAACAGCGATAATAATTTTTCGCAATCAGATGTTTGGTTGCGCAGGTTGTCAGGTAAAATAAGCAAATTAAGTTTACCATTTCTAAACGGAGAAAACATGATGGCCGCTGATTCTGATCCTGCAGATATTTTCTCACAAATAACTACTATTCAAAGCCCGGAAGGCGATACTGTAAAAATCAGCACATATGGAGCCCAAGTGCTTTCATGGATCTCTGCTGCCGGACAGGAGAACCTATTTATGAGCTCCAAGGCAGAATTCCGACCAGGAGTGGCCATCCGCGGAGGTGTTCCGGTGATATTTCCGCAATTTGCAAATTTGGGTAAGCTTACAAAGCATGGTTTCGCACGTACTATGACCTGGGAGTTGGCTCGCGCTGATTCAAATAGCGCAGTTTTTTGGCTTTCTGAAACAGAAGAAACTTATCGGGTCTGGGCGCACCGATTTCTGGCAGAATACCTTATACGGATCAGCAACAATCGGTTGGAAATGATTTTGTCGATCATCAATACTGATATCACACCTTTCACGTTCACTGCCGCCTTGCATACTTATATAAAGGTTCACGATCTACACACTGCAGCAGTCTCTGGCTTGCAAGGGCGACGTTACCATGATTCTACACAGGCTGGTCAATCCATGCAGGGTGAAGCCCAGCAGGTAATCTTCTCTGCTGAAGTTGATCGTACTTACCAGAATCCGCCTTCATCCCTGAGACTGGTGGATGGCAATCGCACGCTCACCATTCAATCCACCGGTTTTCCAGATGCTGTGATCTGGAACCCTGGCGCTGAGAAATGCGCTGCACTGCCTGATATGGAACCTGAAGGATACCTGCATTTTGTGTGTGTCGAAGCTGCCGCAGCTTCTCAACCAATTCGGCTGGCAACGGGCGAAAATTGGGTGGGCACGCAAACGCTGATGATCTAAGCGATTATTAACTCTGACTGGCTTCTAAAAGGATGACACCTTCATAAGGGCGCAATTTTAGTTTGTTATTATGTACTCTTCCGTTTCTATCCAGGTGCGTTGAGAGTACAATTTGGTTTGTACTTTTGTCCTGGAGAATTGAAACTACGCGTTCTTCAGCAGAAAAATTTAGCGCGATAATGTGCTTTTCTTGTTCATATTCTCGAATGTATACAAAACAATCTTCTGTTTCAACATCCAGCGCGTGAAAACTGCCTGCCTGTAGTGACGCGTTGTTGGCGCGGATTCGTATCAGCTGCCTGTATAAGTTGAGCATGGAAGTGGTTTCTTGAACCTGGTTCGTGACATTCCGGGTTTTGAAGTCTGCAGATATCGGCAGCCAGGGATCGACATTGGAAAATCCTGCTTGCGAACTGGCATCCCATTGCATAGGTGTGCGGCTCATATCACGGGTTCGCTCAGCCCCTAGATTTTTGCCTTGCGGGTCCTGAATTTTTTCAGTTGAAATGCTGCCGTTTTCCAATCCCAATTCATCTCCATAATACAACGTGGGTGTGCCGCGCAGAGTCAACAGCATCATGCAAGCAAGGCGGGCTTGAGCTTGACCGCCAAAGCGGGTTGCCAGGCGTGGTTGGTCATGGTTGCCGAGTACATAATTAGGCCAGGCAAATTCTGGTAGGGCAGTTTCCATGGTTTCGACAGACTTGCGCATAGCATTTGCATGCCAGGGTTCCCACATCAGGCGAAAATTAAAGGGAAGCTGCAATTCATCACCGTTTTCACCATAATACTTGACCCAACGTGGTAGATCTCCCCACAACTCACCAATCCCGCAACGATCATCAAATTCATCCAAAACTGCACGAATTTCACGAACAGCCTGGTGGACTTCATCCTGATCCATGCTGTAAATGTGGTGCAGGCGGTTGAAAATATCATTATCTGGCAGGTGGGGGTTTGCTTGGAGATTGACTGGTTCGTCTCGAAGTTCTTTGTCTTTGATGATCAGACCAACCACATCCATGCGAAAACCATCCACACCGCGTTTGAGCCAGAAGCGCAATGTATCCAGCATGGCCAGGCGTAGGTCAGGGTTTCGCCAGTTAAGTTCAGGCTGCTCGCTCACAAACTGGTGCAGGTAAAACTGCCCGGTTTTCTGGTCAAAGGTCCAGGCGGGGCCGCCAAAAAAGCTACCCCAGTTATTGGGCAGGCTGCCGTTGGGTTTTGCATCTCGCCAGATATACCAATCGCGTTTGGGGTTGTCGCGGCTTGAACGAGATTCGACGAACCAGGGATGCTGGTCGGATGTATGGTTTGGCACCCAGTCAATAATTACCTTCATGCTGCGTTTGTGAGCTTCATTGAGTAAGCGGTCAAAAGCAGCCAGGTCGCCAAACATCGGGTCAACATCACAATAATCCGCGATGTCATAACCAAAGTCCTTCATGGGTGAAGGGTTAAAAGGGCTCAGCCAGATCGCATCCACGCCCAGTGATTCGGGCGTGCCATCGTTCAGATAATCCAATTTTTGGCACGGTTCAAAGCTAAGAAATAGCACCTTTACAAATTGCTGAGAGACAGGCAGCCACTGAACGGATAAGATAGAGTTTCCAGACAAAATCTATTCGCCCAGAGGCTACCTGCCATGACAGTTTATACGATTACAGCACT
>JBBRWF010000021.1:0-18126 GCA_038249405.1 Anaerolineales bacterium | reverse complement strand
GGGTACACCGTGCCCGTACTTGGGTACACCGTGCCCGTACTTGGGTACACCGTGCCCGTACTTGGGTACACCGTGCCCGATTCTGGGTACACCGTGCCCGTACTTGGGTACACCATGCCCGATTCTGGGTATACCGCCTGGGCGGTTTCATAGCCCTGGCGTTGGATGGGTGCGCTGGTATCCACTTTGACTTCGCCTGCCACGAGGGAGATGGCGAACAGATCCAACGGGCGAGGGGCAGGCGGATTCTTAACCGTGCCCTGCATGTCGAATTCAGAGCTGTGACACGGGCAGATGAATTTCTGTGCGCTGCCATCCCAGGGGACGGTGCAGCCCAGATGGGTACAGCGGTGGTAGATGGCGAGAAAGCCGCCATCCGGCAGGCGCACAATGTAACAGCGCGCATTGGTAAGGTGGGTGACAGAGTTGAGCGGGAAGCTGTCCACCTTGCCGGCATTGATCAGTGCGCCGAATTCACCATCCGCCAGACGCGGCTGCAGGTAAGCCAGGAAGATGCCGCTGGTTTCAACCAGCGCCACGCCGCCAAGCACAGCCCAGACCGTTTTTAGAAAGTCGCGGCGGGAGATATTGGATTGGGGGATATTTTCAGACATAGGGTACTCCTTAATGTTTACGTTCTGATCTCCAGGCTAATGGACCGGCACTGGCATATTCCAGGGCATATACAATGCCATGCCGGGTCCGCGGAAGAAAATGCCGGTGATGGTCAGCACCACAAAAGCAGTAAATAAGAAGGCGGCCATAAACAGCACGCGTTCTTCCAGATTGGCTTTAAATGATCGCGAAACCCATTCGTCGAGCAGGACCATGCCCAGCAAGACCAACGCCAAAGGAATTAAACCATTTGAGATGAGACTGGGCCAGGTGAACAACCAACCTGTCCAATTGAGCACATATTCATCTAACAGGATCCAGGCCGGTGTCAAAATAATTGCGAGACCGAGCGCCAGAAGCGAGAGGGCGCGCCCGCGCAGGGAACGAAAGTAAATTCCAACGCTGGCAGATTTCACATCAAAAAACGGCAGTAGAACGAGAGCGGCCAGTGCCAAACCAGGGATGACAATTGCGCCAATCAGCGGGTGAAAGTGCAGCAGCAGTTCCTGCAGGCCCATAAAGTACCAGGGCGCTTTGGCCGGGTTCGGGGAGATATCCGGGTTGGCAATGCCTTCCAAGGGGGCAGGCACCAGCATGGAAAAGACCAGGATCAGGGCGATCCAAACTACGGCAAAAACCAGCTCCTTGCGCACCAAATGTGGGATGGTTGTCAGACGCTCAATTTTTGGCGTTTCAATGTTTTCGTCTGCACTTTTAGGAATGGTCAGGCCGCCATCCTTGCGCACGCGCCAGAAGTGAAAAGACATTAATCCAAACATCGCCAGCGGGATAAGCGCAATGTGCATCGAATAGAAATTCAGGAGGGTCTTTGCGCCCACTTCCGGCCCACCCAGCACCAGGCGGGTGAGCGCTTGGCCGATGAGCGGCAGGTAGCCAATGATGCTTGTACCCACCGTGATCGCCCAGTAGGCCAGTTGGTCCCAGGGCAGCAGATAGCCGGTGAAATTGGCAGCGACCACCAGCAGCAGCATGGCCAGGCCGATCAGCCAGTTCATCTCGCGCGGCGCGCGATAGGCTCCAGTCACAAAGACACGAATAAGATGAAGCACCGCGACAATGATCAACAGGTTGGCGCTCCAGTGATGGATATTGCGGATCAACTTGCCAAACCAGACACTCGAGTTCATCTCAAGGATACCGAGATAGGCCTGCGGAGCAGCGGGCGTGTAATTGTTTTGCATGACCACGCCGGTGGCGACCAGGATCATCATCAACACGGCTGAAAGCCCGCCCAGTCCCCATGAATAGGTCCAGTTCAGGCTGCGGTCAGCCACTTTGGTGGGGTGCAGGTGCAGGATCAGGCTGTCCACCACCATGCGCATGCGACCGCGGTCATCGCTTGGCATTTCATCAGGCGTCAGGCGCTCACGCATGCGTTCGATCACAGATTGGGATTTATTTTCAAGCATGGATACCTCCAACGATATTTGCGTATTTATAACAACCCAACCCGGTGAATGTGTAAATAAATATTAAACATTGTGTAAAGATTATTTGTGCAAACGCACGGGTTCCAGCCAAAAACATTTACACAACCCGGAATAAAACTTTAAACTCCCTTTACAATCCCCTGGTATCCTTTGAACATCAGGCAGCAAAACGGCTTTCTGAAACCTAAAACGAAACAGGAGATTCCCATGTTTAAGAAAATATTGATCGGTGTGCTCGCCGCAGTTGTGATCGTCGCCATTGGTGCCAGCGCGTATAGCGCTTTTGCGGCCTCCGCAAATTCGACTGCTTCCCCTCTGGCTGCGCTGGGATTTGGCCAGGGTGGCCAGGGTCAGGGTCGGCAGGGTGGGGGCGGGAAAGGTACCGGCAGTGGTGTTCCCAATCCGCAGGCCAACATCAGCGGGCAAACGACAGTACACGGCGTGGTGAGCGCAGTGAGCCTCACAACCGTCACTATCGCTGCCGATGATGGCAGCAGCCATGCCGTCCAACTGGGCAACTCATACTATGTCAAGAGCATCGGCTTTGCGCCGCAGGTTGGAGAAACGCTCACAATTCTGGGCTTCCCGGGCGATCAGGGTCTGTACAGTGCCATCACCATTACCAGTGATAAAACCGGCACAGTCTACGCCTTCCGCGATCCTGCTACCGGACGGCCGATGTGGGCTGGCGGTCAGGACAAGGACAGTGGACAGGGGCAGGGGCAGGGGAACGGAAAACCTTAAGGCAATGAACAAAAAGAGAACTGCGCCGGAAACTGGCGCAGTTCTCTTTTTGTTGTCATGGCGGTACCGGGCGGGATGTTGAAGCCCCATTGGCCTACTCATGATTATTTTGTGTCATCCTCAGCGTGCTAATCGTTTGATTTTTCGTGCTGATATCCAGGTTTCAGGTTAATAGCAGCCAACCCGTCTTTGATAAATTGCCAGAATTCTGTTTGTGCGCGGGTGAGTGGCTGCTTTCGATTTCGAACGATGTAGATGTTGCGCGAGAGCTGCATTCCTTCTATTTCCACTTCTACAATGCGTCCCAGTTCAAGGCCGCGTGAGGCAGCCAGGCGGGAAACAAAGGCAATACCCAGACCTTCTTCCACTGCCATTTCAATTGCTTCTGCATTGCCCAGTACCATTGCGACATTAAGCATGTCTGGAGAAATATCGTGTTTGTGCAATCCTTCCATCAAGACTTCACGCGTTCCGGCTAGCTCTTCCCGAAGAATAATCGGTTCGTCCAGTAGGTCATCCGGGTAAACCTTGCGAAACTTTGCCCAGGGATGTTCTACAGGAACGATCAAAATTACTGTATCCGTGAAGAAATCTTGATATTCAAGATCGGCATGTTCAATAAGTTTGCTGGAAACGCCAAGTGGCACATCGCCATTGATCAGTTTGTTGATAACCGATTCTCGGCTGGTAACCATCACATTCAGTCTTACCTGAGGAAACAACCGTCTGAAGCGCGCGATCATCCCTGGTAGTAAATATTTTCCAGAAGCGGTTGAGCACCCAATTGTCATTTCGCCGATGACTTCTCCTTGTAGTGAGAGCATCGTTTGTATAACTCTTTGAACGGAGGTTAATAATTCGCGTGCCATCGGAACAAGCATCTGTCCTGCTTCTGTGAGCAGGACGTTGCGGTTCTGGCGTATGAATAACTGAACTTCCAGTTGTCGCTCAAGCCCCTGCACGATTTGGCTGACAGCCGGTTGGGAAATATGAATCTGCCGCCCAGCTTCGCTAAAACTGCCGTGCTCAGCTACCGCAAGAAAAACTTTGATGGCTTCCAAATTTAACATAATCGACCTTATCTGAATACAAAAGCAGGAAGATTATACCTGAATTTGGAAAATTAACCGCCCCATGCTGTGAAATATATCACAACACGGGGCGGTTCTACTTTGTAAAGCGAATACTATTTTTCGAGAGGCAGATTTTCAGCACCCCAACCATTAATACCTTTGGAGAGACTATTAACGTTGGTGTAGCCTAACATGCGCATGGCCATCATTGCCATCGCACCGCGATGCCCGGACTGGCAGATTGTGATGACAGCCGTGGTTTTATCAGCTGGAAGCTTGGTCATGTCGGTCATGAACTCATTGATGGGGATGTTTACCGAACCCTTGACATAGCCAGATGCAAACTCAGTGGTCGTGCGCAGGTCAATCGCAACAGGCGCAGTGGCAGAGGTCACGGCAGTATTGACATCCGCAGCCTTGAGACTGAAGAAGCCATCCGGGAGGGTCGAGAGGAAGGAATTCAAATTGGCAAGGCGGATGGCATCCACAGCAGGAGCAGTTCCGGCTACCAATTCTGCAGTCTTGCCTTTTTCAACAGCCAGGTTGGCTTTGGTCCAGGCGCCAAATCCGCCGCCCATATTGCGCACATCTGTATAACCCAACAGGCGCAGGGCTGCCATAGCCATACCGCCGCGGTGTCCTGATCCGCAATAGATGACGATGGGTTTATCTTGAGCGGGGAGTTTATCCAGGTTTTGGAGCAGGCTGCGTACCGGGATATTCACGGCACCCTTGATGAAACCGGCGGCCTCAATTTCGGTGGCTTCGCGAACATCAACCAGGAAGGGAGCGTTGCCAGCAGCGATTTGTCCATTTAGAACATCGGCCTTGACGGTATAGTAATCAGCCGGCATATTCGTGAAGAAGTCTGTCCATACGGCCTGCCAGTTAACAACACCTTCCATCGGCAGGCTGGCGGTTTTCCAGGCAGCAAAACCACCGCTCATATTGATGGCTTTGGTGTAACCCAGCAGGTGCAGACCGGTCAAAGCAATTGACCCGCGCAGGCCGGAGCCGCAATAAAGGATGATGGCGGTATCTTTTGCGGGGAGTTTGTCCAGGCTGCTAAACAGTTTTGTGAAGGGGATGTTCACCGAATCCTTGATGTAGCCACCATTTGTGCGTTCTTCTTCGCTGCGCAGGTCGATCAGAGTCGGTGGGGTGGCGCCAGCCATTTCTTCCACAACTTTATCGGTCTTGACAGCTAGGAAGCCATCCGGTAAGGTGGAGATAAAGCCGTCTACCATCTCGAATAGGGCTTTATCAGACACGATCGGGGTACTGATGGCAGTGGCCTCGGTGGGTTTAGAACCGGTTTCAACGGGCAGGTTGGCTTTCTTCCAGGCTGCCAGACCACCGCTCATGTTGTAAACATTGGTGTAGCCCAGCAAGCGCAGCGCGCCCATGAGCATGCCACCGCGCTGTCCGGAGCCGCAGTAGATGATGATCTTCGCATCGAGACCGGGTAGTTTATCCAGGTTCTGGGTTACATTGCGCACCGGGATGTTTACAGTTCCTTTGATATAGCCATCTTTTTCAAGTTCGGCTGCATCACGTACATCCAGCAGGAAGGGAGGGGTGGCTTCGACCATCGCTGCGCTGACATCGGCAGGCTTTATGCCCGCAAATCCCTGCGGCAAGCTGGCGACCATCGCCATGTAAAGGGCGGCAACGTCTGGAGCGGGCTCAGCGGTCGGAGGTACCGGGGTGGGTGGAACTTCGGTCACCGGGGCAGTGGTTGGCGGGATGAGCACAACTTCGGTGGCGGGGGCTGCGGTGCCACAGGCACTTAATAGCATGCCGAAAATCGTCAGCAATACAAAAGGTAGGTACAACTTCTTGGTCATTTTTCTTCTCCTAAACCAAAAAAAGAGTTTGGTGCGGTACAAATCTAGTTCACCGCTTATACGTCATTATAAGGATTGGATACAAGTCAACAAGTGACAGATATCACAATAGGGTATCTCATTTTTTTATCCTAAACCATAAGTAATTTGTATAAGTGCCGTGCTTGAAAACAAATGTATTTGTGACACCAGACACTATTGTGCCGTTTATCACAATGGTAATATGTAAACATCTGTGTTTGCGCTTACTGAACATTTCTTTTTGGAGGATGATCCATGCAAAATAAAAGGCTTTTCCTGCTTCCCAGTATTGCTGGCGTATTGTTACTGATAATCTCCGGGCTCTGGTTGGGAACGGCTCAACCGGTTGCCGCCCAATGTGGTTCACAAGCTTCGTCTTGTAAAGATTGCCATGAGACCCAGGCCCAAGACCCCGTGAACACCGATGGCACAAACTGGCATCAAGCGCACGCATTTGGTGATTTCTGTTATATGTGCCATGCCGGAAACGGCCAATCGACCGATAAGGCCGCTTCCCATACCGGAATGATCGCGCCCATGTCGGATATTAAGGGTTCCTGCTCGTCTTGCCATGTTAAAGATTACACCGAAAAAGCACAGACGTATGCAGCTACACTGGGGGTCAGCCTGGCTGAGGTCGCTCCGACGGTTACTGCCACAACCATGCCAACGCAGTCAGCACCAAAAACCAGCGCAGATGAGTCCAACAATCAGATCGGTCAAACAACAAACATTGACGCGCCTGTGAGTGTGGAGCCCAAGCCGGTAGTAGACTATATCGAACAGTACAACCAGTCTTTGGCCGCCAGACAAAAAACCAATTGGGCCAATATTCTTTTCGTAGTGTTTGCCGGGTTGCTGCTCCTGGCTGGTGGCGCATATGGTCTTTCCCGCCTGGGTTGGGTCAAGGTCTCGTTTGTAGAAACCAAACAAATGCAAGCAGAATTTCCAACTGATGTGGTGGAGATGCTGCCTGATCTTGCGCAGTTAAAACCTGATGCTCGAAAATCATTGCAGCGCGTATTGAAAAAATCCAGTGCAGGCGAATTCCTTTTGTCTTTGGATGGTCTTTTTGGTGATGAGAAGCGAAGTTAGTTGTTTTGTTAAATGGAGCGCATGATGACCAATAAAATATCACGGCGAGACTTTCTCAAACTTGGCAGCGCAGCTGCCGGACTGTTGGCGGTTGGTTCCTTTGTTCCACCCAGGGTAGTTGCTTCAGCGCGCCAAATGGGATTGATCAACGCCAAAGGTGACGGAATTATTCCCACCATGTGCGAAATGTGCGTATGGCGCTGCGGCGTGCTGGCCAAAGTCAAAGATGGTGTTATCGTCAAACTGGAAGGCAACCCGGACCACCCGCACTCACGCGGAAAATTGTGCGGACGCGGACAGTCTGGTCTAGTAACAACGTATGATCCGGACCGCGTTTTAACACCGCTTGTGCGTGTCGGTAAGCGGGGCGAGGGCAAGTTCCGCCAGGCTGGTTGGGGTGAGGCGCTCGATCTTGTTGCCGAAAACATGCTCAAAATCCGCGAAAAGTATGGTGCGGAGGCAATGATTTTTTCGTCAACCCACAATCTTTCTCAGCCGGCCTTTGAAAACATCCTGTATGGGTTTGGCTCGCCTAATTACGGTACCCAACGTAGTCTGTGTTTTAACGCGATGATCGTTGCCAACATGATGACATACGGCATGGAAGAACCAGCGCGCAATTACACAGGCGTTAAATACATCATCCTGACCGGGCGCAACCTGGCTGAGGCCATTTCCACATCCGAAACCGGTGACTTGATCGGGGCTCTTGATCAGGGCGCGAAATTGGTCTATATTGACCCGCGCTTTACCAAGACAGCCGCCAAAGCCCAGGAATGGCTGCCGATCAGACCCGGAACAGACCTGGCGTTGCACCTGGCCTTCTTGAATGTGATCATTGGTGAAAAACGATACAACGCAGATTTCGTGGCGGCTTATACCAGCGGATTTGAGCAATTGGCAAAATCTGTCAGCACGTATACGCCTGAGTGGGCAGCGCCAATTACAGGCATCGCTGCGGACCAAATTCGCCGTATTGCACGCGAATTTGCAGCCGCAGCTCCACACGCATTGGCGCACAATGGCTGGCGCACCTCGAATTTTATCAATTCCTTCCAAACCCAGCGTGCCATCACCATTTTGAACACGTTGGTGGGCAATTGGGGTGTAACACTGCATCCAGCCGGTGGTGAAGAAAGCGGCGCCTTGGGCAAACCATCCCAGCCACCCTATCCGCGAATCACTGCGCCACGCCTGGATGGCGTGCCGTGGAAGTTTCCATTTGTACCGTTGAAGTTGGGCATTTTTCAGGAACTGCGCGACGCAGGCCTCAAGGGCGACCCTTATGAGCCGCACGGCTGGTTTATTTCCCGCCAGAATCCCGCGCAAGACCTGCCTGACCGGGCCAAAACGCTGCAATTATTTGCAAAAATGGATTTTATTGCCACGGTCGACATCATCATGAACGATACAGCCTGGTTTTCAGATGTGGTTCTGCCCGAATCGTCTTATCTGGAGCGTTACGACCCGCTTGTACCGGTGGGAAACAGGATTTTCTTGCGCCAGCCCGTCATTGAGCCGCTCGGCGATACGCATTCGGCCTTGTGGATATTTAAGGAATTAGGCAAGCGGCTGGGTTTGCAGGATTACTTCCAATATACGGACGAAGAAGATTACATCCGCCAGCAATTGAAACCCCTGGGTGTTTCGCTGGAAGAGATTCGGAAAAAAGGTTTTATTGAGCTAGACGGTGAGGCTTCTGACGAATTCAAGTGGAATACCCCAAGCAGCAAAATTGAAATTCATTCCACAACTCTCGAAAAGGGCGGTTTCTCACCCATTCCACAGTGGGAACAGCCTCCCGCACCTGCAACCAACCAGTTTTACCTGCTGACTGGCAAGGTTGCCTAGCAAACCCAGTTTGCATCGCAGAATAATCAACTGCTGCACAAATATCAGGATGAACCGCGACTTTGGATGAACCCGCTGGCAGCAAAAGCGCACGGTCTCGCTGATTGGGATGTGGTTCTGGTGGAAAGCGAAGTTGGCAAAGTAAAGGTTACTCTGCAGGTGACGCCCGCCATTCACCCGGATTGTGTCTATTTATCCCCGGGTAATGGCCATCTTTCCAAGGGTTTGCGTACGGCTTTTGGGGTCGGCGCGAGCGATTCGGATTTGCATGTTTCGTACACAGACCCAATCAGTGGCGGCCAGGCGCTCAGCCAGACATTCGTAGTGGTAAAGAAGGCCTAAAATGACCATCAAACAACATGCTTATTTGTTGGATGTTACGCGTTGTATTGACTGCCGCGCCTGTATGGTGGCGTGCAGCGTTGAAAACAAGGTTCCCGTGGATGATTCACGCATTTGGGTGGCAGGAAAAGGTGTGATGGGCGATTATCCTAATCTGACGCGCGCCACAATGCCCTATCACTGCATGCATTGCCTGGAACCTGATTGCGTTTCAGCTTGCCCTGTGGGCGCATGGGAAAAGCGCGCGGATGGCCCGGTGGTTTATGATGATAAAAAATGTATCGGCTGCCGCTATTGCATGAATGCCTGCCCTTTCAGCGTGCCACATTTTGACTGGAATAAGGGGTTGATCGAGGGGGCTTTGCTCCACAAGTGTACCATGTGCACGCAGCGGCTTGAAGTCGGCCAGGTGCCTGCCTGCGTCCAGACCTGCCCTACCAATGCGCTGGTCTTTGGCGAGCGCGCAGATCTGATCGCTGAAGCACATGACCGCATTTCCGCCCACCCAGAGCGTTATATCGATCATGTTTATGGTGAATTCGAAAACGGTGGAACATCTTACCCGATCCTGTCGAACGTAGCATTCACCGATCTGGGTCTACCTGAACTTGGGGCGCAGCCGATTGATGAAGTCAGCGAAAAAGTCATGGAAGGCACATTGCCATTTGCGTTTGCCTGGGGAGCGGTTTTAAGTGGCATCGCGGCAGGCGTGCATTACACCAATAAGAAAAAAGAATCCGCCCAGTCCGTTGAACAGACAGAGGCAAACAAATGAAAATACATATTACGCTCAACCCTCGCTTGCGCTTTGGCCCGTTTGTCTGGTTGCTGCTTTCTCTGATGGGTATCGGGCTGGCGGTTGCGCTTATCCGCTTTGCCGTGGGCATCGGGCCGATCAGTAATCTAAGTAATACCTATCCCTGGGGTTTTTGGATAAGCTTCGATTTGTTTACCGGGGTTGCTATCGGCAGTGGCGCTTTCACTATGGCAGCCGTGGTCTATATCTTTGAGTTGAAGCAGTTTCGGCCCCTGGTGCGTCCATCTGTTCTGACGGGCTTCCTGGGCTACATCATGGTTATCATCTCCCTGATGGTTGATCTCGGCCGCCCGGAACGCATCTGGCATATGATCGTGTACCAGAACCACACCTCTGTCTTGTTTGAGATCGGCATTTGTGTAATGCTGTACACGACGGTGCTTGCGGTCGAATTTGCGCCTGTTTTCTTTGAGGGTATCAAGTGGCACAAGCCGGCCGAATGGATCCACCGCTGGATCATGCCCTTTATCATCCTGGGAGTGGTTCTTTCCACCTTGCACCAATCATCGCTCGGCAGTCTGTTGCTCATCCAGCCCCAAAAACTTCACCCACTTTGGTGGACACCGTTCCTGCCAGTAATGTTCTTTATCTCGGCGGTCTCGATAGGCCTGGCAATGGTGATTTTCGAATCATCTCTCAGCGCCCGCGCCTTTGGGCGTGGTTTGGAAATCCACTTGCTTGAAAAACTTGCCCGCGCCATTCCTTATGTTCTTAGCCTGTACCTCATATTGAAATTTGGAGAAATCTTTATTGCCGGTGACGGTAAATACTTGTTTACCAGTGGCAGGATGAGTGTTTTGTTCTGGGCAGAAATCCTGATCGGTTGTGTAGCCCCATCGGTTTTGTTCCTGTTCCCGAAGATGCGCAAATCACCGGCAGGGTTGTTGGGCGGCGCGATTAGCCTGCTCCTGGGCATGATCCTCAACCGCTTCAATGTGAGTTGGTTTGCTATTAGCCGCCTGAATGATGTATTTTATGCGCCAAACTGGATGGAAGTTTCGGTCTCGGTTGCCATTTTCTCGGCAGGTATTCTGGCTTTTGGCCTGGCGGCAAAATACCTGCCACTATTTGAAGAACAAGACCCCGTCAATGAAAGTCTCTTAGTGGTAGCAGGTAATTGAAATTTCAAAACCGCTCCACATCGGGGCGGTTTTTTATCCGATATAATTCAATAATGCGCCCTAATTTCTTCTACCACTTGCATCCGCCAAGCATTCCGGCCAAACAATCGCGCTGGCGTTATACCTTGGGCGCAGGTGGCACGGCCATTTTTCTGGTATTGATGCTGATCATTACCGGCACTCTGGAGATGTTTTATTACATTCCTACAACTGGCGAAGCGGCAACATCAATACAGACCATCGCGTATCTTGTGCCTTTTGGTGGTCTTGTCCGAAATTTACATTTCTGGTCAGCGCAACTCTTGCTAATCGTCAGCGCCGTGCATCTTGTGCGCGTGGTTTTTACTGGCGCTTATGCTCCGCCGCGCCGCTTTAATTATTTACTTGGTCTGGCTTTGTTTGTAATCGCCATTTTGCTTGATTTCACCGGCTACGTTCTGCGTTGGGACAAGGGTATTCAATGGGCGCTGGTGGTGGGTACCAACCTGCTTAAGACTATACCACTTTTTGGCGAGACGCTTTATGTGCTGTTGATTGGTGGCGTGCAGCCGGTTCAGGCTACGCTGACTCGATTTTACGCCTGGCATCTGGTTGGTTTAATGATTCCAGCAGTTATTTTGGTCGGCTGGCATGCTTTTCGTGTTCGACGTGATGGTGGTATCGCCCTTCCACCTGCCGGTATGCGCGTTGAGACGGAACGGATTACGCGCTTTGACCTGGTGCAGCGTGAAGTTCTGGCAATTCTTTTTAGCGCTTCAGCGCTTGTTATGCTCTCATCCTTTGTCTCTGCGCCCCTGGCTGCTCCAATCACAGAGATTGCCGTCGTTTCGGGTGACGCGCGCGCGCCCTGGTTCTTCCTTTGGGTACAACAGATGCTCAAGTGGGGTGATCCATTTATCTGGGGCATCCTGGTTCCGCTGCTTATGCTGTTAGTGCTTATTCTGATTCCTTATGTTTTCCCCCAGCCGGCCCAGGGGGAGTTGGGGCGCTGGTTTCCCAAGTCCAACCGTCTGGCACAAATCATTGTGGCTGTTTTGGTGTTGGTAGTGATTGCTCTAACAATTCACGGCAGTCTGGCGGCTTTGTAAGATGCGCAGATGGTCGGTGTTCGCTTCAGGTTTCCTTACACTTGCGCTGGCTCTGGCCTGGTGGGCTAATTCCCGTCAGCCGCAGTCAGTGGCGCTGACCCCTACACTCACTGGACAGGCGGAATACTGCACTACCTGTCATGCCAGTTTACCCGAAATCAGTTCATCCCATCCCGTAAAAACTTTTGGATGTGTGCTCTGCCACGGGGGCGAACGTCTCGCACTGGATGCGGGCCTCGCTCATAGCAGCATGCGCGGCGGGAAGAACCCATCCGACCTGGCAGCGGTGGAGCAATCTTGTGGTGGCGGCAACTGTCACAGCGGCACAGCTGCGGATAATCTGGATCACATCCAGAGAGTGACAACCAGTGTGCAGTCCACTTACGCAGGGGCAATTGCCAATATTCGCTTTACTTTTGGCGCACAACCCGATCTGACTGCCCGTTTTGGCATTCAGGCTGTCAGCGATAATACGGTTACAACTAAAACTGGCCTGCAAACACTGGAAGTCTTTAACCCTTTAAAAGAGACTAACCCACTCCTTCAGAAATTTGGAGAGGCGTGTCTGGTCTGCCACATCAATGCCGCCCCCCGCGCTGGAGCCCAATTTGCCCGTTTCACAGGCTGTGCCGCCTGCCACACTCCGAATATTAACGACATCGCAGATGCTCAGATTCATCGCCTGACTACCGCAATTCCTTACAGCCAGTGCAACACCTGCCACAATCGGGGAAATTACGATCTGCGCAGTATGGCTTTTATCGAACGCACAGATGGAGCTTCTGACCGGCTGCACGATTATTACCAGCCAATTGCCCAATTTACCCGCTGCGAATATACGCTTGACTGCATCGATTGCCATACCCGCATTGAAGCGATGGGGGATGGCGACCTGCATTCCAGCAAAAAGGATATTCAATATATTCAATGTAAAACCTGTCATGGGACACTGAGCGAACTGCCGCAAACCCATACAATTACCAGCGAAGATAAACTTGCTGCAAAGCTGGCATTTCTTAACCCTGTTGTTGAATTGAAAATTGGTGATGCGGTGCTTATCACAGAAAAGGGTGAGCTGCTTTGGAATACGCGTGTGTTGCCAGGCGGTTCGTATCAATTAACTGGCAAGGCCACCAGTCAGAAGTTTAACTTTCGCCCGGTAATGGGCACCACCTGCAAGCAAAAATCGGATCAGCAAGGTTCGCAGTACTGTCACCAATGTCATGCGGTGGAAAGGTAAGCAATGCCTGAAATTTCTCGTCGCAACTTTCTGAAACTGGCGCGTAATGGCCTTCTCTATCTGAGCGGAGCGCTGGCCCTGGGTGGTTTGCTGCGTTTTCTGGATTTTCAGCCTGATCCAGCGCCTACGGTCGAATTCGATCTTGGCCTGGCAACCAATTATCCACCTGGTTCCCGCACGGTCCTTGCTAACATTCCAGCTATGATTACTCATAATGAGAGTGGGTTTTCCGCACTGAGTCTGATCTGTACTCACCTTGGCTGCACGGTTGAAGTAAACGACGATGGCTTTGCTTGCCCATGTCATGGCTCCCGTTTCCTAAAAGATGGCGGCCTGCAGCAAGGTCCGGCAGCGCAACCTTTGACTGCATTACGCATCGAATATACCGATGATGCAAAATTGATCCTTTACACAAATTAGAACTTTACAATAACATTTCCGAGTCTGTCTGCCTACAAGCCTTTCTCACGGTAGCCAGGCCAGTCATGCTAATGGTCCCGGTCAGCGGCGGAAACGCCCAGGCCCCCAACTTTGGAAAGGAGACATTCTTGAATATCCATATCCAACCCTTCCTTGAAGGCTCATCGGCACGCCACAGCCATCTTTGTCCGCGACAAGTACTTGGCGTGCGTATCGGTCTGCTGGCTGTTCGTCTTTTTAACTTGCCACCGGGTGAAAATCCTAAAAAACGTTTGTTGACGATTGTTGAAAGCGATGGCTGTTTTTCAGATGGTGTCGAGGTTGCCACAGGTTGTACTCTAGGGCATCGCACACTACGATTGACGGATTATGGCAAAATTGGAGCAGTGTTTGTAGATACTTATACAAGACGGTCCATTCGCATTGCTCCACATTCAAATGTCCGCGAACGTGCCTATTACTGCATTCCTGGTGAACCGCGCCAATATTTTGCGCAATTGCAAGCTTATCAGGTTATGCCGGATGATGAATTGCTCACAGTGCAGGAAGTCAGGTTGTCTCTACCCATTGAGAAAATTATCTCGCGACCAGGTGTACGTGTGTCCTGCGCTACATGTGGTGAGGAAATCATCAATGAACGCGAAGTGACGCGCAGTGGCCTTACTCTTTGCCTGACTTGTGCTGGTGAAAGTTATTATCAACCCATATTATCTCCAATTCATCTCTACACCAACATTCAATCGCTCTTAGCAGATGCAAAATGACCGTCTCGTGAGCGTTGACATTTTCAATGAAAATGCTTGAAAGTGATCTTGGAAAAAACTGACGGTCCAATTTTGGATAGCCTCGCATTTATCTGTGCACGATAATATACTGGCTATTCAATTATGACTGAGACTGACCACAAGTGATATTATTATTTGCGTGGTTATTTGCATGGCAGTAGTTTCTTTTGCCGCAATCGGTGGTAACCCAATTGTCTTGGATGATAATGATACTTGTATAGAATTTTCTGGAGAAACATTCATCGATCCGGTAATATTTTCGTTCAATATAGGTAGTTTCGTATTTGCCCTGCGCTGGTATGGCGTGCTGGTCATGACGGGGGTATCGGCGGCCGCCTGGTTCGCTGGACGCGAGGTGGCCCGGCGGGGTGAAAAGAGTGATGCCATCTGGGATTTATTGATCTGGATTCTCCCGGCTGGTATTCTCGGTGCGCGCCTGTGGTATGTTATCAATGCCACTTTCGGTGGCAATCCATATTATTTGCAGAACCCAATCAAGATCCTTTACGTTTGGGAAGGTGGGCTGCATATTTATGGTGGTTTTGTGCTTGGGGTGGTGGTCATGTTCTACTATCTGCGCCAGCATAAAATGGATATCTGGTTGTTTCTGGACGCGATTGCCCCGATGGCCTTATTAGGCCAGGCAATCGCGCGCCCGGCTAATTTCATTAACCAGGAATTGTACGGTCCGCCTACCAACCTGCCCTGGGGGATCCCCATCGATGCAGCGCATCGCCTGGCGGCCTATGCGGACCTGGCGCAGTATCCGCTTAGCACGCGCTTCCACCCTGATTTTGCGTATGAAATGATCTGGAACTTCCTGGCGGTTGGATTGATCCTGTATGTATCGCACCGGTTCGCAGATAAGGCGAAACCAGGCGCGGTGTTTTTTTGCTGGCTGGTGTTGGCTGGACTTGGCCGGTTCTTGCTTGAATTCTATCGACCAGACCAGCCGCAAGTGGGTGGTACCTGGATAACCACCACTCAGGTGGCGACGATTGTGATGATGCTGGTCGGGCTTTTGATGCTGGCCTACCGGTATGGGAAGCTTAACCTGCCTTTGCCGCCACTGCCGGAGAAGTATACACTTTCAGGAGATGCTTGAGAATTAAGTACAGTATTCACCTTGCGTGATGTTTTACAAAGTCCTAATTTCCATCATCTATATCAGCGCATTGGCGTATGGTTGGATACCTATTTCACCTAATTTTATTTGAGAAATGTTATGTTTTTCGGTGACATTGAGTATGCATTAAAAAATCAATCGAATCTTATAAAAGCAGTTCCGATATTATGTCGGAGCTGCTTTCTGTTACATGTAAAAAATCCTATAGATTTTTATTTATTCTTGACAGCATCTTGCGCTAATCTTTACACTCCCTTCATACAAGGTTGATATCCTTCAATAAAATCGATTTGATGGAGAAAACCATGTTGAAAAAGAAAATTAATCGTTGGGCAATTACCGGTATTGTCGCAGTGCTTTTACTGGCATCAACAGGCGCTTATTACATTTGGGGAATTCCCACGGCAAAAGCAGAAGCAGCCCCTTTACAAACCGCCAAAGCCCGTACGGGTGACCTGTCCATCGTGATCAGTGGCGCGGGAAACCTGGTCTCGGCCTCGCGGGTGAATCTTGGGTTTCGTACCGGCGGAACCGTCCAGGCGGTCGACGCCCAAGTCGGCCAACTAGTGACCAAAGGCCAAGTCCTTGTGCGCTTGGATGATAGTGCAGCCCGTTTGCAGCTTGCCACCAAAGAGCTGGCGATGCAGTCGCTAATCTCGTCCGATGCTTTGAATGAAACCGAAATTACCAGGCTAACCGCGCAAGATGTCTTGAATACTGCCATTACCAATCTGCAATATCTGATTAGTCCAACCGTTTATACCAGTGAACTGGCTCTTGCCAAAGCCCAGACAGTACTAGACGAAAAGAAAGCCGCCAATGCTCCAGTGGCAGAAATTACCGTGGCAGAGGCTGAGCTAAAACGTGCCAAAATCGTTCTGGATGCTGCCCAATACACGTATCGCGCCGATTATGCCCCCGTAATCTTTCTGTATACCTATAAAGATTTGGTTACAAACGAAACCCTGGAAACAGTCAATCCGCCCACTCAAGATGATATCAGCCTGGCGCGCGCCAAAGTTCGCACCGCCGAACTGGCCCTGCAAGATGCAAATGTTTATTTCGAACGCTTAAGCAGCAAGGATACTTGTTCTAACTTGACTGCGGTGGGCGCTCTGACCTCCAGGTTAACCCAGGCCTGTCTGGATGTGCAATCTGCGCAGCTTACTCTGGACGGGGCAAACCTGATGGCGCCTAATGCCGGGATGGTAACGGAAGTGAATGTGGCTGTCGGCCAGTCGGTGGGTACCACGCCGGTCGTGGCCATCTCCACAGATCAAAAGTACCTGCACTTTTATGTTGAAGAAACCGATCTGGCGCAGATGAAAACCGGCTTGCCAGTACGCGTGACCTTTGATGCCTATCCTGCCCAGGTCTTTGAAGGCATTATCGAACGGATTGACCCTGAATTAGCCATCGTGGATGGTTCCCCGGCGGTCAGCGCTTGGGCTACGCTGGACACCACCACCAAAGGCGGAGAATTGTTCTTGAGCGGTATGACAGCCGAACTGGAAGTTGTTGCTGGGGAAGCAAAGAATACTGTGTTGGTTCCGGCCCAGGCGTTACGCGAATTATCCGCCGGATCGTATGCAGTCTTTGTGGTTCAGCAGAATGGCAGCTTGAAACTTACCCCGGTTACAACCGGACTGCGGGATGTGGCCAATGTGCAGATCCTGAGCGGCTTGAAGGTTGGCGATGTAGTCAGCACCGGTGTGGTCGAGACCAAATAAAGGTAGATGCCATGAATGAGTATTTGATTGACGTCCAAAACCTGAGCAAGGTATACGGTGAAGAGCAGGATGCGATGGTGTATGCACTGAACGACCTGAGCGCCAACGTGCAACGCGGCGAGTTTGTCGCCATCATGGGACCCTCCGGCTCGGGTAAGTCAACACTAATGAATATCCTGGGATGTCTGGACCGACCTACTTCAGGAGCATATTTCCTGGATGGGCGGGACGTAAGTGGGCTGAACAAAAACGAATTGGCAGATGTGCGCAACCAGAAAATCGGTTTTGTTTTCCAGTCTTTCAACCTGTTGCCGCGACTTTCCGCGCTTGATAATGTGATGATGCCGATGCTGTACGATACAACGAATGATTTGAGTGTGGAGCAGCAGCGCACGCGCGCTACTGAAGCGCTCGCCTCGGTTGGCCTGGAAAATCGTGTCCACCATCATCCCAATCAGCTCTCCGGTGGGCAGCAGCAGCGTGTGGCAATTGCGCGCGCGCTAATCAATCGACCGCCACTCATCCTGGCCGACGAACCCACGGGCAATCTCGACTCAAAAGCCAGTGTCGAAATCATGGATTTACTCCACCAACTTCATCTGCAGGGGGTGACGATTGTCATGGTCACACACGAACAAGATATCGCCAGCCATGCCGGTCGGATTATCTGCGTACGCGATGGAAAAACCATTGCCGATGGGCACTGCTCGGACAAAACCTTATGAAACTCAGCAAAATTTTCCGTGTGGCTTGGGAAGGC